>JAYTFI010000748.1:0-4466 GCA_043734485.1 Acidimicrobiales bacterium
CTCATCGGGCCTCTGCCTTGGATGTCTGCACCCTGTCGATGAGCGCGGACAGTTGGCCCACGTCGAGCGCGTCGAGCCGGTTGACCCTGTCAGCGTCGAAATCACCGTCCGACACGGCCTCCAGCAGCGGCGCAATCTCCCGTCTGAACACGCCGGCATCCGCAGCCAGGGCGGCGAGCCGGTCGGCGTTGACCATCTGCGCGACGGCGACCCGCACGATCGGGTGCGGGCCGATGAACGAGTCGAACTCGGAGGGAGCCGACCTTGTCGTGGCGATCGAGACCGACACCCGGGCGAACACGCGAAAGGCGAGCGCGACACTTACCCATACGAGTACGCCCTCGAGCGCGTACTCACCGAACTGCGGCGCAACCGACATCACAAGAAGCCAGGCGGACGCCGGTAGCAGCACGACGGCCACAGCGAAGCGGGTCCACCGGCCGGTCCTCGTCATCACAGCGACCCTATGGGAACCGCTCGGTCCTCGAGCTCGCCCCGGACCCGACGAAGGGCATCGATCGAACGATGACGCATCGACTCGTCGACGGCGCGGACATCGAAGCGGGCCGAGACGTAGAGCTGTGTGAGGAGGGCCATAGGACCGGGGGAAAGCCCGGTCCGCCCGAGCGTTCGGCTGAGGAACTCGGCCGGCGTGTCGGCCGGCGCCGGCGACATGCCGAACGAGGCGAACACACGCTCCATGCCGTCGTAGGCACGGATGACGGCCCGGCGGGGGTCGGGTTCGTCCTCGACCTCGCGCACCACATCGCCGACCGCCAGCGCCGCATCGGCATCGAAGTCCCGCTCGGGCCCGCCGCCGGCAGGCCTTCGCCGACGGGCGACGACGGCAACAACGACGAACACGAGGACTGCGATGACGAGGATGCCGATGCCCAACCCGAGGCCCCAGGTCGGCCGCATGGAGACCGCCGACGGCGGGGGCGCATGGGTCGTCGGCTTCACCGCCGCCGACTGACGCGCGACCGCATCATGGCGCTTGAGTCGTCGTAGGAACAGCATCAGGAGCATGAGGACGAGAACAACGGCGGCGACGATCCGGACGCCCGACCGGTGGCCGGGCTGATCGCGGCCGTTGGCCCGCCCTCGGAGGAAAAGCGAAGCCAGGAGCAGAACGATCGAGACGGCGGAGACGACCACTGCGAAGGCCGCGACGAGGTTCGTCACGAGCACGCCATCGCCTTTGCTGTCCACGCGTCGGGGCGCAGCCCGTGACGCGGCCAGAGCCAGAAGTCCGAACAGCGCTGTCGCAGCCAGCGTTACCAAGGCGCGCCCGATTGCCGTCCGACGGGAAACCCACTGCTGCTCGCCCACGGGGGCGAACGTAGCCTGATCGTCGGCAACGCGGTCCGATTCCTCGGCGGCACCATCATGTTCTGACCCGAAGGATGTCATTAGCTTCGCTAATTAGCTGTGCTAATTAGCTGTGCTAAGTAGCTAGGCTAAGTAGATGGCAGGACAGACCGACGATCTCGCACCCGCACTGCGGATGGCCGTGATGCGCCTCGCCCGCCGCCTGCGGCTCGAGGACACGGCCACCGGCGCCACTATCTCCCAGCTCTCGGCGCTCGCCGTGATCGAGAAGTTCGGTCCCATCGGCATCGGCGACCTCGCGGTACGTGAGCGGGTGCAGCCGCCGACCATGACCCGGATGGTCACCAAGCTCGAAGCGCTCGGCCTCATCGGGCGCACCGGTGATCCCGAGGACGGCCGGATCGTACGCGTCGCCATCACCACCGCAGGCGGAAAGGCGCTGGCCGACAGCCGCCGACGCCGCACTGCGTTCCTGGCCGCCAACGTCGTAACCCTGTCGGATTCGGACCGGCGCGCCCTAGTACGGGCGTTGCCGATCCTCGAGCGGCTGGCGGACGCATGACGGCCCGCCGCGCACAGCCGATCACGGCCGACGGCAGCGACGCGCGAAGCCGGACCAGGGTCAAGCGCCAGACCTTCCGATCGCTGCGCATCCGCAACTACCGGCTGTTCTTCGTCGGCCAGCTCATCTCGATCTGCGGCACGTGGATGCAGTCGATCGCGCAGGCGACCTACGTGCTGTATCGGCTGAACGGCGGCGGCCGTCAGCTCGGTATCCTGAGTGCCTGCACGTTCATCCCGATCCTCACGATCGGCCTCTGGGCAGGCGCCGTCGTCGACCGCGGCAACAAGCGCAAGATCCTGATCGGGGCGCAGACCCTCATGGGCATCGCCGCGATCTGCCAGACCATCGTGGTGCTCACCGGGACGGTCACCTTCCCGATCCTGTGCCTCATCGCGTTCGTGTTCGGCATCGGCACTGCCTTCGACATGCCCGCACGCCAGGCGTTCGTCTCCGAAATGGTGCCGCCCGAAGAGCTCCAGAACGCCGTGAGCCTCAACAGCGCCGTGTTCAACAGCGGCCGCGTCGTCGGCCAGGCGCTGGCCGGTGTGCTCGTGTCAGCCGTCGGCTACGCCTGGTGCTTCGGCATCAACGCCTTCTCCTTCGGGGCCATCATCATCGGCTTCCTCCTGATGCGGACGTCCGACCTCCTGCCGGCCCAGAGGGTGGCACGGGCCAAGGGGCAGGTCTCCGATGGGCTCCGCTACGTCGGCCGCACGCCGGTGCTTCGCACGGTGATCCTGCTCGTCCTCGTGGTCGGCACGTTCAGCCTCAACTTCCAGGTGTTCGTGCCGCTTCTGGCCAAAGACGTCTTCCACGGCAAGGAGAGCAAGGTCGCGCTCTTCCAGGTCCTCATGGGCGTCGGTTCGCTCATCGGCTCGCTGCTCGGCGCCCGCCGCTCGGCACCCTCGGCGCGGCTCGTCGTGCGGTCGTCGGTGATGTTCTCGCTCGGCCTTTTCGGCATGGCGTTCTCCAACTTCGAACCCCTCACCTGGCTGATGCTCCTCATCACCGGTGGCGGCTTCATCACGTTCATGCTCACGGCCAACGCGACCCTCCAGCTCTCCTCCGATCCGGCTCTGCGGGGCCGGGTCATGGCGCTCTACGGCTTGGTCTTCGCCGGTACGACACCCATCGGCGCGCCGTTCGTCGGCTGGGTCGCCGACACGTTCGGACCACGTCAGAGCGTGGCGGTAGGGGCGACGGCGGGCATCATCGCCGCCGCGGCCGCCGTCTTGGCATCCCGACGCGGGCTGCTGAACCCGGGCCGTGGTGGCGTTACGACCAGCGCCACGGCACGCGTGGCCGCAGACAAACGTGCGGCCCTGAGCTGACTTCACCAGCATGCCCGCGGACAGGCCGTCAACACCGTGGCGCCGCCGGCGCGATGCTGCGCAGCATGACGAACACCATCAGCGGTACCTGCGACCCTCGATTCGAAGCGGTCCGCACCCAATTCCGGGCCAACCTCGACAACGGGCTCGACGTGGGCGCGTCCGTCGCCCTTGTGCTCGGCGGTGAGCTCGTCGTCGACCTGTGGGGCGGAACGATCGACGACGCCGGTACGCCCTGGGCCGAGGACACGCTGATCAACGTCTGGTCGACGACCAAGACGATGACGGCACTGTGCGTCCTGATCCTGGCCGACCAGGGCGAGATCGACTTCGACGCACCGGTTGCGAAGTACTGGCCCGAGTTCGCCGCCAACGGAAAAGGCAACGTGCTCGTGCGCCACCTCATGAGCCACACTGCCGGGCTGCCGGGATGGGACACACCGCTCACCGTCGATGACATCCTCGACTGGGAGAAGAACACCAGCCTCCTCGCCGCGCAGGCCACGTGGTGGGAGCCGGGCACCGCTTCCGGGTACCACGCCGTCAGCCAGGGCCAACTGCTCGGCGAGCTCGTGCGCCGCGTCACCGGGCAGACGCTCGGAACGTTCTTCGCGAAGGAGGTTGCCGGGCCACTGGGGGCGGACTTCCACATCGGCACACCCGAATCGGCCGATTCCCGTGTTGCGCTGGTGATCCCGCCCTCGACCGGGCTGGCCGGCGTCGACATCGACCCGACGAGCATCGCGGGGCGGACGTTCCTGAGCACACCGCTCACGGCCGACGCATCGTGGACCATCCCGTGGCGTCGGGCCGAGCTGCCGGCCGCGAACGGACATGGCAACGCCCGCTCCGTTGCGCTCGCCCAATCGGTTCTCGCCGGCCGCGGGGAGACGCGGGGCGTGCGCCTCCTGTCCGAAGCCGGCTGCATGAAGGTGTTCGAGGAGCAGTGCAACGGGACTGACCTCGTGCTCGGCATGCCCCTTCGCCATGGCATCGGCTACGGACTACCGCTACCCGAGCTGCCCATCAGCCCCAACGAGCACGCCTGCTACTGGGGCGGCTGGGGCGGTTCGCTGTGCATCAACGACCTCGACGCGAACCTGACGTTCACGTACGTCATGAACCGCATGGGCGAAGGGACAACCGGCGACCTTCGGGGCGGCTCGCTGCTGATGGCCGCGTACGGCGGCCTCGCCGGCTGAGGCCGCCCCCTACGACGCCTCGTCGATGGGGTCGAC
>JAYTFI010000749.1:0-5696 GCA_043734485.1 Acidimicrobiales bacterium
GCGCGTCGGCAATACTCGTCCCGTGGCTATGCGAGCGGACACCCCGACCAATCCCTATCGGCTCCCCCGGACGGCGGTCCCGGTGCGCTACGACCTCACCCTCAGCCCCGACCTCGGCCAACGCGACTTCGTCGGCGAGGCGGCGATCGTCGTCGATGTGCTCGAGCCGATCGGCGAGCTCGTGTGCAACGCCAAGGAGCTCGACATCCTCAAGGCGTGGGTGATCGACAGCGCCGGCGTCCGCCTCGACGCGGCGCACTCGCTCGACGACGAGACGGAACGCGTCACATTCTCCCTTGAGCGCACGGTGAGCCCCGGCCGGACCGTGCTGCACATCCAGTTCCGAGGTGTCCTCAACGACAAGCTCGTCGGCTTCTACGCCAGCAGCTACACCGCAGAGGACGGCAGCACGAAGGTGATCGCCACCACGCAGATGGAAGCGACCGACGCCCGACGAGCCTTTCCGTGCTGGGACGAGCCCGACCTCAAGGCAGTGTTCGGCATCACCCTCGTCGTCGACGAGGGACTCCTCGCAGTCTCGAACTCGCCGGTCTCGCACGACGCGCTGCTGGCCTGCGGCAAGCGCCAGGTCACGTTCCGAGACACCATGACGATGTCGACCTACCTCGTGTGCTTCGTCGTCGGCGAGCTCGAGGCGACCGAGCCGATCGACGTGGACGGCGTCCCGCTGCGTGTCATCGCCCGCCCGGGCAACGCTGCACTCAGCCGCTTCGCACTCGACGTCGGCGCGTTCGCGCTCCACTACTTCGCCACTTGGTACGGGATCCCCTATCCGGGCGAGAAGCTCGACCTGATCGCTACGCCCGATTTCGCATTCGGTGCGATGGAGAACCTCGGAGCGGTCACCTTCCGCGAAACCCTTCTCCTCATCGACGAGGAGAAGGCGGCACGGTCCGACCTCGAACGGATCGCGGATGTCGTGAGCCACGAGATCGCGCACATGTGGTTCGGCGACCTGGTCACCATGAAGTGGTGGAACGGGCTATGGCTGAACGAGGCATTCGCGACGTTCGCGGAAACGTCGTGCGTCGCGGCATACAAGCCCGAGTGGGACCGGTGGACGAGCTTCTCCCTGTCACGGGCGATGGCCCAGGTGGTCGACGGACTGCACGCCACGCGCCCCATCGAGTTCCCCGTGGTGTCGCCCCGCGACGCCGAGGGCATGTTCGACGTCCTGACGTACGAGAAGGGGGCGTCGGTGCTGCGCATGCTCGAGCAATTTCTCGGCGAGCAGCGCTTCCGCGACGGCGTGCACCACTACCTAAGCGCACATAGCTATGCCAATGCCGAGACGACCGATCTCTGGGACGCCATCGAACACACGACCGGCGAGCCGGTCCGCAAGCTCATGGACGGCTGGATCTTCCAGGGCGGCTACCCGCTCATCGAGACCTCGCTCGACCTCAGCTCGTCAAAGCTGCAGCTCCACCAGCGCCGCTTCACCTACCTCGAGCAACCCGACTCCGAGGCCACGTGGGACGTGCCGGTGCTGTACCGGAGCGACGACGGCACCGTCGGTCGGATAATGGTGGGAGCCGCCGGCACGACAGTGTCGGTTCCCGACAAGACCTCGTGGGTCGTGGTGAATGCGGGCGGCCACGGCTTCTACAGGGTCGGCTACGACGCCGCCTTGCTCACTGCCTTACGCGCGCATATCAATGAGCTGCCCGCCATCGAGCGCATCCAGATAGTGGCCGACGCGTGGGCCGGCGTACTGGCGGGAACGTCCGACGCGCAATCGTTCGTCACGCTGACGAGCGGGCTACAAGCGGAACGCGACCCGAACGTGTGGTCCAGCATTCTGAGTGGATGGATCGGGCTCGACGGCATCGCCGACGACGTCACGAGGCCGTTGATCCAGCAACGGTTCCGCGCCTTGGCCGGACCGCTCGTACGCGAGCTCGGATGGACGGCGCCTGACGGCGAGTCGTCGCTCCTGTCGCAGTTGCGGGGCATGGCCATCGGCGCCGTCGGTGTCCTCGGGGCCGACGCCGACGTACAGGCCATGGCCACCGGCCATCTCGCTGCCGCACTCTCGGCCGACGGCACGCTCGATCCCGATGTCGTGCCCGCCGTCATATCCATATGTGCACACAAGGGTGATGCGGCCACTTACGAGCAGTACCTCGCGGCGAAGCATTCGGCGGCCACACCCCAGCACGAGCAGCGCCTGCTTCGGGCGCTCGGAACGTTCCGAGCGCCCGAGCTCGTGGCCAGGACGTTGACCATGACGCTTACCGACGAGATCCGCACCCAGGACGCGCCCTACCTTCTGGGCCAGATGCTGGGCAGTTCGAGCAACGGTCCGGCCACGTGGGCATTCATCCGGGCCAACTGGGACGCCATCCTCGAACGCTTCCCGAGCAACGCCATCCCCCGCATGCTCGAAGGCTTCGTCACCCTCTCCACTCCTTCGCTGGCCGACGAGGTCACTGCGTACTTCGCGCCCGGTGCCGGCCATGAGGTGGCCCAGGGAGCGAAGCAGATGAGCCAGCACCTCGAGCGCCTTGCCGTCCACCGCGCGTTCCGGGCCCGCGAATCAGTCCGCCTGGCGACGGTCTTCGCGGCGTCGACGGGTCAGTAGCGCGGAGTCGGCAGCAGCACCGCGTCGGTGTGCTCGCACTGCAGGCACACGACGGGCACCGGCTCGGCCAGTCCGCGCACTTCCACATGGCCCATCGGTGAGCGCGCGACGCTGGCCGGGAGTACTGCCGCGACGGCTTCGGTGACGAGCGTCTGACCTGGCTGGGCCTCGTTGCACAGTCGGCTGGCGAGGTTCACCGGCGTGCCGATGTAGTCGTCACCCTCGAACAGGATGACCATTCCGCTGGCGATCCCGGCCCGCAGCGGCAGCGGGAACTCCGAGTCCTCCAGGCGGGCTTCGATGTCGAGCAGTGCCGAGACGAGCGGCGCGGTGTCGACGCCGACGAACATCGCGCCATCGCCGAGCCACTTGTCGATCCGCACGCCGTGATGGCTGGCAACGTCCCGAACCACCTGGCGGAACTCGGCCAGCGCGTTCACCGACGCGGCATCACCGTGCTGGTCCGTGAACATGGTGAAGCCCGAGATGTCGATGAACCCGAAGGTTCGCTCTACTCGGGTGACGGAGGCATCGGTCTCCATGGGCGGGCCGCAGCATAAGCCAGTCAGCCGCCGGAACCGGCCCACAGCTCGGCGTAGCGCCCCCCTGCCGCGACCAGTTGGTTGTGGGAACCGGCCTCCACGATCACGCCGTGCTCCACGACGACGATGCGGTCGGCCCGCTTTGCGGTATCGAGCCGGTGTGCGATCAGGATGGTTGTGCGGTGGCTCGACAGCAGGCCCATGGCTGCCTGCACCTTGGCCTCGGTGCCCAGGTCGAGGTTGGCCGTTGCCTCATCGAGCAGGAGCACCCTCGGGTTGACGAGGGCGGCACGGGCGAGGGCCACGAGCTGACGCTGGCCACCAGAAAGCGAGCGGCCGCGGTTCGACACGTCCGTGTCGTAGCCGTTGGGGAAGGCCAGGATCATGTCGTGGGCGCCGACGGAGCGGGCAGCGGCTTCGACGTCGGCCCGAGAGGCGGTCGGATGCCCGTATGCGATGTTCTCGGCCAAGGTGCCCGAGAACAGCACGGGCTCCTGCGGCACGACGCCGAGCTGCTGACGCCACGCGGCAAGGTCGAGGGTGCGCAGTTCCTTGCCGTCGATCAGCACCGAGCCGGATGTCGGGTCGTAGAACCGCGGGATCATCTTCATGAGCGTCGACTTGCCGGCTCCAGTCGATCCGACGAGGGCCACCGTCTCGCCCGCTTCGATCGTGAGATCGATTCCCGACAACGCCTCGTTCACTCCGCCGCGGTAGGCGAAGCGGACGCCGCGCAGCTCGATGCGGGCGCCGTGTTCGCCGGCAGGGCCCTCGACCGAAGGCATGATCGGTGACAGCGCCGCCGGGGTCGAGGTCGGCTCGCTGAGCAACCCGCGCAGCTTTGCGACGGCGGCACCGGCCTGCTGCCACGTGTCGAGGATCGTGGTCAGCTGCTGGATCGGGGCGAAGAGCTGGGTGAGGTAGAGCACGAACGCGATGAGTGCGCCAGTAGTCAGTCGATGATCATGTACCAGGCCGGCACCGCGCCACAGCACGAGCGCGGTGGCCGCGCCGCCGAGCAGCTCGACGATCGGGAAGTACACCGACGCGGCGATCTGGGCGTCGAGCCTCGCCCGCCGATGGGTCTCGACGATCGCACCGAAATCCCCGGTGTTGCGCACTTCGCGCCCCAGCGACTGGGTGACGCGCACACCCGCGAACGACTCGGCCAGGCTCGCGTTCACTGTCGCAATGCGGTCGCGCACCGCGCCGTAGGCCTTCTCCGAGGCGGTCCGATACCAGGCCGTCGCCATGAGCAACAGCGGGATCACCGCGAGCGCGACAAGACCGAGCTCGAGGTTGCGGACCAGCAGGTAGCTGATCACGAAGACCAGCGTGAGCGCGTTGAGGATGAGGTTCACGACGCCCTGCTGGACCAGGTTTGCGAGCGCATCGACGTCGCCGGTGACGCGGGTGAGGATGCGCCCGGTCATCTCCCGTTCGTAGAAGTCGACAGCCAGGCTCTGCAGGTGCCCGAAGACGCGCAAACGCAGGTCGTAGAGGAGCCGTTCGCCGGCGATGCCGACCTGGATCTGCGACGCCCACACGACGACAAGGTCGAGCAGCGTGAAGATCAGGAAGCCCAGAACGGCGACGTCCAGCGCGTGACGCGACCCGACGCGGACACCTTTCTCGATACCGAAGTCGATGAAGGCCGGGCCGGCCAGGCTCAGGAGTGCATCGGTTGCGACGAGCACGAACCCGATCCCAAGCAGTCGCCGGTGTGGACGGAACGCGACTCGGAGGAAGAGGCCCGGCTGCGCCTTCTCGGCGACCGCCACGGCGTCTGCCGGTGCCACGGCCGGAACGTCGTCAGCGGGTGGCAGGAGTGCGATTCTGGCCACCGTCTCGGGTGTGACGTTGAATCCGGCTCCCATACCGGGACCGCCGCCGGCTCGGCCTCCATGCAGGGGCGGACGGGCCCCGACCTGGGGAGTCACCAACTCGATACCGCCGTCCGTGTTCACTGACTTCGTAGCGTTGCGGGCTGCGAACGCGGCCTCGATCGTGGCTTCACCCTCGGCCAGTTCGCCCGGACCGCTCAGCAGTGTCCGATAGAGCGC
Organism: Acidimicrobiales bacterium; assembly: GCA_043734485.1. Lineage (GTDB taxonomy): Bacteria > Actinomycetota > Acidimicrobiia > Acidimicrobiales > JANYDT01 > JAYUDQ01. The sequence goes on from JAYTFI010000749.1 coordinate 5,211, forward strand.
GCACCGCTCGAGCAGTTCCTCGTGAGTCCCGTCGTCCACGATGCCGCCGGCGTCGAGCACCACGATGCGATCGGCCAGTTGCAACGTCGAACGCCGATGCGCGATCAGCAGCGTTGTGCGGCCCGCCATCACCGTTCGCAGTGTGTTGTGGATCTCGGCCTCGGTGCCGACGTCGAGCGCGCTCGTGGCGTCGTCGAGCACGAGGATACGGGGGTCGGTCAACAGCGCCCGGGCGAGGCTGATGCGCTGGCGCTGGCCACCCGACAGGGTGAGCCCATGCTCGCCGACGACCGTGTCGTAGCCCTGCGGCATCTCGCTGATGAAGCCCGCGGCCTGAGCCTGATGAGCGGCGAGGAACACGTCGGCATCGGTCGCGTCGGGGCGGCCGTAGGCGATGTTGTCGCGGATCGAGGCCGAGAACAGGAACGCCTCGTCGAACACGACACCGATGTTCCGCCGAAGCGAGTTGAGCGTGACGTCTCGCAC
>JAYTFI010000750.1:0-3709 GCA_043734485.1 Acidimicrobiales bacterium
GCGAGCAGGTGCTGCTCCCCGGCAATGGCGCGAGCATGCGCCGACTTCGGGAACGTGAGCACATTGCCTCCGAGTTCGGTCATGCCGAAGCCGGAGTACACAATCGGGCCGAAGCGCTCGATCGCGGCGCGCAGCACCTCGACCGGCATCGCCGCTGCTCCATACCCGATGCCACGCAAGGTGTCGAGCCGGTACTCGTCAATCTTCGGGTGCTGGAGCACCATGTTGAGCATGGTCGGCGCCATGGCGGTGCCGGTTATGCCGTGCTGCTGGACAAGGCGCATCCAAAGCTCCGGCTCGAACATCGGCGTGAGAACGATTCGGCCGCCGCGCACGTGGGTGAGCGGGACCGTGTAGCCGGAGACGTGGCAGAGCGGAAACGCGACCAGGTTGCGTTCGTCCGGTTGGGGCTCGTACTCGATGACCGACTCGAGCGCCGCGGCGATGAGGTTGCGGTGCGTGAGCATCGCTCCCTTGGGAAACCCGGTCGTCCCGCTCGTGTACAGCAACCACGCCGTCGAGTCCTCGTCCACGATGAGGTCGGGCTCATCGGCTGCTGCCGCGCCAATCATGTCGGCATAGCTCGGGTACCTGCCCCGCTCGCCTTCGCCGATGACGATGACGTGCTCGACCGAGGGGATCTCCGCAAGGAACGGTTCTATCGATTCGAGGTACTTGTGCTGCACGATGAGGACGCGGGCCTCGGCATTGTTGAGGATCCACGTCCACTCTCTCGGATGCAGGCGGTAGTTGAGGAACGTCAGCGCCATGCCGGCTGATGGAACGCCGTAGTAGCACTCCACGTACTCCGGCAGGTTCTCGGCGAGGATGGCGATGCGATCGCCGGGGCTGGCAAGCTCGAGCATGGCGTTGGCCACGCGCATGGACCCGTCGAGCAACTCGCCGAAGGTCACCGTCTGCTCGCCGGTCATGATCGCCGTCCGTGACGGGTATTTCCGCCCGTTCAGCCGAATGATGTCACCAAGAAACATCGCTCCCCCGTCGTGTCGTCAAGTCGAGTTGGCGAGTGTATCGACCCCGGCAAGGAAGGGCCATGTGACACGGCGAGCAGAACTCTCCCGGAGCACATGCGTCGATGCGGGCTACGCTCGAGCCAAACAGAGGGGGCCGACGATGATCACCAAAGAGGGCAGGACGCCCAACATCACGCCGTTCGACATGTCGGGCGTCGAGCGCAGCGACGCCGGAGTCCTGCGGTACACGGGGATGCCGCAGTCGCTCCTGCACATGTTCCGCGACGCCGTGGCGCGCACACCGGGCCGCGAGTGCATCGTCGTGCTCGGCGGGGAGCGGGTGACGTATCAACAGGTCTGGGATCGCGCCACGCGAGTGGCCGGCGGACTCGTCGAGGCCGGTGTGCGACCCGGCGACCGCGTGGCGAACCGCTACGGAAACAGCCTCGAATGGTGCCTCGCCTTCTGGGGAACGATCATGGCGGGCGGCGTCGTGGTCCCGGTCAACGCCCGCTTCTCCGACGCAGAGGTCGACTACGTCGTGACCGACTCCGGTTCCTCCTATGTGTTCCAGCCCGACGCGGCGTTGCCCGATGGCGAATCGGTGGTGCGCGACACCATCGACCAGAAGTCACTCGCAGCCATCTTCTATACGAGCGGCACGACGGGGTTCCCCAAGGGTGCGATGACGACCCACGAGAACTTCCTCTCCAACAGCGAGACGTGCAGGCGGATCATGAAGCTGCCCGAGGACACGCATCTCCGCAACCTCGTGTCCGTGCCTCTGTTCCATGTCACCGGGTGCAACAGCCAGCTGATCGTCACCACGCAGCTGAACGGCACCACCGTTGTCATGCCCGCCTTCGAGGTGCAGGCCTTCCTCCGCGCCACGGTCGACGAGCGGATCAACATCCTCACGTCGGTTCCGGCCATCTTCTGGCTGGCGATGAGCCAGCCCAACTTCCACGACTTCGACGTGAGCAACGTGCGGTGGGTCACCTACGGCGGTGCGCCCACCGCGCCGGACGTCGTGGCCAAACTGCGGGCCTCGTTCCCTAACGCCCGGCTCGGCAACGGATTCGGCCTCACCGAGACGTCGTCGGTGTCGACCTTCCTCCCCGACGAGTACGCGCAGCTGCGACCCGAGACCGTGGGCTTCGCGGCCCCGCCGGTGGAGCTCGATCTCGACAGCCCCGACCCTGACTCCGGCGTGGGCGAGCTGCTGATCCGCGGGCAGAACGTGGTCGCCGGCTATTGGAACAAGCCAGAGCAGACGGCGGAGACGTTCGTCGATGGTTGGTTGCACACCGGCGACCTGGCACGGATCGACGCGGACGGCTTCGTGCAGATCGTCGACCGCAAGAAGGACATGGTCAATCGCGGTGGCGAGAACGTGTACTGCGTCGAGGTCGAAAACGCGCTGGTCGAGCATCCAGCGGTGTTCGAGGTCGCCGTTCTGGGCGTGCCCGACGAGATGATGGGCGAGAAGGTCGGCGCAGTAGTTGTCCTGCGCCCCGGCACCGATGCCGATCCGCAAGAGATCCGAGCGTTCGTCCGGGAGCGCATCGCCGACTTCAAAGTGCCGCAGTTCATCGCTTTCCGCGCCGACCCCCTACCACGCAACGCCGGGGGCAAGGTACTGAAGCCGGCCTTGCGCAAGGAGACGCTATGGGGAGAGCAACTCCGCTGACGACCTACCCGCCAGCTTCCGGCTAGATCCGGCTAGGTCGGGAGCCCGTCCGCCTGCTTGGCCATGAGCGAGCCGTCGCGGAAGTAGCGACGGTGCCAGATGCCGGTGCCGTCCTCGTCGCCGACCGGCATGCGCCACGTCGTCGTGCGGCTGCCGGCAGCCGTCATCGAAACCGCGATCAGGGCCCGCGGCTGGTCGATGGTGTTGTCGACGTACGAGTCGGCAGCGTCGTCTTCGATGTAGCGCTTGGCGATCGAGCGGTAAAGGTCACGCCACGCGTCGTCGTTGCCAGGTTCGTGAACGATCCGGGCGGTCCCGCGGACGGTGACCTTGCGGTACGGCAGCGGATCCTCGTCGATGGAGAGCCCGACGCGCGGATCGCGACGGATGTTGGCCAGGAACACCGAGGGGCCGCGAGGCGTGAACAGGAGGTCGTCACCATCGCAGACGAACCAGATGGGGACGACGCTGGGGTAGCCGTCTTCGTCGACGGTGGCGACACGCAGGAGATGTCCCCGCTCGCCGAGGAATCCGTCGATCTCGTTCGCTGTCAAACGTGGCATGTGTGCTCCCATAGACGATGTCGTACAGAACGTGGCCCTTCGTAGTCGCGAGGGTCCGACGGCGACGAAAGGATTGGTGCGTCTCAGACGTTGAGATGGTGCAGCTTGGCACCGGGACGCGGCCACTGCATTTTCAGCAGCTTTCCAGTCGAGGAGACCGTGATGTAGGCCGTGGAAAGGTCTTGGCCGCCGAAACATATGTTCGTAGTGAGAATGTCACCGGTGGCCACGAAGTCGATCAACTTCCCGTCGGGTGAGATGACCGATATGCCGCCATTGACGAGCGTGGCCACGCACACGTTGCCGGCGCTGTCGACCCCCAGTGAGTCGAGCAACTGGAATCCGGGGAACCCGTACAGACACACCGAGGTGTCGACGGGTCCGGCCTCAGCGACCACGCCGGGAGCGGTGATGTCGCGCTGCATGATGCGCCCGTGCCACGTCTCGGCCCAATACAGCTTCGTGCCATCGGGCGACAGGCC
>JAYTFI010000751.1:0-5767 GCA_043734485.1 Acidimicrobiales bacterium
TGCCCTACAAGATCCAGAACACGGTGGTCGAGTTCGAGGAGGGCCGACTTCTGGCGTGGCGCCACGCCGGCGGGCACCGCTGGCGCTACCAGCTCGAACCGACCGACGGCGGCACGAAGGTGACCGAGACATTCGACTGGTCGACGAGCAAAGCACCGTTGTTCATCGAGCTGATGCGCTTTCCGGCCAAGAACGCGAAGGCGATGGAGAAGACGCTCGAACGGCTGGCTGCGCACGTCGAGAAGCAGCCGTCCACGACCGCCTGAGCTGAGTTCGGCGCAAGCGGTCGGTTGAGTGCAAGCGTTTGACGGACCACTAGCCCGCCGGGGTGCGCGCGAAAGGCAGTACCAACGCGCGCGAAGTCGCCAAAAAGGAACGGGCCCGACCGGAATTCGACCACTTCGCGCGCAATGGACCCCGCAATCGCGCGCGTCCTCGTCGGACCGCACCCGCCCGACTCCCGCCGAAATGTCGTGATCGCCCGGTGACCTCGATGGATGGTCCGCCCAGATGCTCCGGGGCCGCCGCCGGTCTTGACCACTAACGCGCGACCTCGCGTCCCGGGACAGATGCGGGAGTTCTGGGCCTATCGGTTGTGCGCGGCGATGTGGTTGCGCAGCAGACCGTGGATCACAGGATTGCCGGCGATGCACATCTCTACCGACGCGGGCTCCTCGCCGGTACCGGTCGCCACACCGCCCGCCTCCTGCACCATCAGCACTCCGGCGGCCAGGTCCCACGGGTTGAGGCCACGCTCGTAGTAGCCGTCGAGCCGACCGCATGCAACGAAGGCCAGATCGAGCGCCGCCGAACCGCCGCGGCGAAGGTCGCGCACGATCGGCGCCAAGGCGGCAATGACGACGCCCTGGCGGGCTCGGGTTCCCGGGTCGTAGCTGAATCCGGTGCCGATGAGGGCGGTGTCGAATGCCGCGCCGCTGCCCACCTTCATAGGTCGGCCGTTTCGAAACGCACCGCCTCCGCGCGTTGCCATGAACGTCTCCGCCAGTGTCGGCGCCTCGACTACGCCGACGGTCATGACTCCATCGACCTCGACGCCGACCGACACCGACCACAACGGATGGCCATACAGGTAGTTCGTCGTTCCGTCGAGCGGATCGATGATCCACCGCACGCCGCTCGTACCCGCCCGGCTGGCGCCCTCTTCGCCCAGGAAGCCGTCATCGGGACGCTCGGCCAGGATGCTGTCGACGATGAGCCGCTCGGCGCCCCGGTCCATCTCGCTGACCATGTCGGTGCCGGTCGACTTCGTCTCTACTGCCTCGCGTGGCCTGTCGACCCCGGCGAGGAGGAAGGCTCCGGCCTGCGCGGCTACCCGGGTCGCTAGACCGAGCAGGCTCGGGGCGACGTTCGGTGTCGGCGGTCGATCGTTCATCTGTCGTCTCCGGCACGCGGTGCCCGCCGCTCGAGCTGATCCTGGCTCCGCCATTCACCCATCGCCCGCATGACCAGAACGGCGACTACGGCCACGCCGCCGGCGACGACGAGCGCGCCGATGACTGCGCCGATGCTCTCCGCCGTCGTCTTGTCACCCTTCGCCGTGACCTTCACCACGCCGTAGCCGATCAGCCCGCCGCAGACCCCGCCGAGGATGATCGACGCGAACGCCAGCGCCCGGGCCAGCCGCGAGGGGAGCGCGCTGAGCCCAACTGGTGCCGGGCCGGTCGGGCGATGGCGGTTTCGCCCATCGGCATCAGCGCGCACCCGACGGGCATCGCCGGGCTTCACGGCTTCGCCCGCTTCGCCAGATCCGACGGGACAGCGGAGGCTGCGTCGACCAGCGCGCCAGGTGCGACCGAGAACACGTGCTGTGGAGTGCCCGCCGCGGCCCAGACCTCGTCGTAGGCGAGCAGGTCGTGGTCGACGAAGACCCGCATGGCCGTGGCATGGCCGAGCGGAGGAACGCCGCCGACCGGGTAACCGGTCGCGGCACGCACGGCGTCGGCATCGACCCGCCAGGACGCGTCCGCCCCGGCTGCGGCCGCCAGCTTCCGCTCGTCGAGCTGATTGACCCCGCTGACCAGCGCGACGACGACCTCGCCGGTTGCCTCGCGCGCCGCCGGGTCACCTACCGCGAAGACGAGTGACTTCACGATCTGACCCACCTCGACCCCGATGGCCGCGGCGGCATCCACAGCGGTCCGGGTCCCCTCGGGAAACTCTCGGATCTCCACGGTGAGCCCCAACGCCTGCGCCGCTTCGGCGACGGCGATCGCGTTCCTGTGCACGATCGGAGATGGTGGCATGAAATGCCGACACACGCGACTGGATACACGAAGGGCTTGCGTGCCGCCGACCGGGTGCGTGCACATCGAGAGGGGAACCGCGAAGCAGCGTTCGCGGGCCGGGGCGATGACAGGATGGGGGCATGGTCGCCACCACGCCACCGCCGCCGGATGCCACGGGACTTCGCCGCTGGTTCGTCGCCGGAGCCATCATCGAAGAGAGCGGCCGCGTGCTCATGGTCGAGAACGTGCGCCGCAACGGCAGCACCGACTGGTCGACCCCCGGCGGCGTCATCGAGCACGGCGAAGAGGCCAAAGATGGGCTGGCCCGAGAGGTCATCGAAGAGACGGGGCTGATCGTCGAGGAGTTCGTCGGACCGCTCTACTCGGTCGAGGCGATCGCGCCCGACATGGGTTGGCATATGACGGTCCAGGTGTTCCGGGCCGTCTCGTGGCGTGGTCATGTGAGTGTGGGCGACGACCCGGACGGCATCGTGGTCAACGCCCGCTTCCTCGACCGTGACGATTGCGCGGAGCATCTGGCCACGAACGCCCGGTGGGTGCGCGAGCCGATCATGGAATGGCTGCATCACCGATGGACCGACCATCGGGCGTTCCGCTACGAGCTCATCGGTGCGGATCGGGCCAACTTGGTGGTCAACCGGCAGTGACCGACGGCCTCGGTCGGGGCGGTGCGCGGACGATCCTCCATGTCGATAGGTCGGAGGTCCACCCGGATCGGGGCGGTGCGCGGACGATCCTGCATGTCGATATGGACGCGTTCTATGCAGCAGTTGAGGTGCTGCTCGACCCGACGCTGAAGGGCAAGGCGGTGATCGTGGGCGGCGAGGGGGCCCGTGGTGTGGTGGCCAGTTGCAGCTACGAGGCGCGCGCCTACGGCGTCCGGTCGGCAATGTCATCGGTCAGGGCTCGCCGGCTGTGCCCCCACGCCATCTTCGTGCGCGGCAACCACGCCCTCTACGGCTCTTACAGCGAGCGAATCCACGAAATTTTCCATGCCTTCACGCCCCTCGTCGAGGGAATCGCGCTCGACGAGGCGTTCCTCGATCTGACCGGTTCCCTGCGCCTCTTCGGCTCAGGCGCCGAAGCCGCCACAGCGGTCCGCGGCCGCGTGTTCGACGAGCTCGGCCTGTCGTGCTCGGTCGGCGTCGCACCCAGCAAGCTGCTGGCCAAGCTGGCCAGTGAGGCAGCCAAACCGGCGATCTCAGTTGAGCTCTCCGGCGATCGTCCCCCGCTGGCGATCCCCGGCGCGACTCGGATTGCGCCGGGGGTGGTGGCGGTCGCGCCGGGAGATGAGCTGGCCTTCCTCCATCCGCACCCGGTGCGGGCCCTCTGGGGAATCGGGCCCAAGGCGTTCGAACGGCTGGCCCGGTTCGGCGTCGAGACCGTCGGCGACCTCGCCCTCCTGCCGCAGGCAACCGTCGCCGCTGCACTCGGCTCCGCTAACGGCCGTCATCTGCATGCCCTCGCCTGCGCTATCGACGAACGCCCGGTCGAGTCCGAGCGGACGGTGAAATCGATCGGGCATGAGGAGACGTTCACCGTCGACCACCATGACCTCGCGCCGCTCGAACGCGAGGTGCTTCGCCTCTCGGACGCGGTCGCCGGCCGGGCCCGCGCTGCGGGGTTGCGAGGGCGGACTGTGCAGCTGAAGATCAAGCTGTCGGACTTCCGTCTTCTCACGCGTTCCCGCACGCTGTCGGAACCGGTCGACACGGCCACGCCGATTGCGTCCGCAGCCCGGGCGTTGCTGCGGGAACCGGAGATGCGCGCCGCGATCGAGGAATACGGTGCCCGTCTGCTCGGCGTCAGCGTTGCCAACCTCGTCGAGGGAGGCACGGAACAGCTGCACCTGTTCGGGGACGTCGGCCCGGTCGTCGAGGTGGGCGTGGTGGCGCCGACTCGTCTTCGCGATCCGGCGGAAGACCGGAAGCTGACCGAGGCAGTCGACGCAATACGGTCGAGATTCGGCACCGCTGCGGTCGGTCCGGCAACCCTCGCGACCGGAGGACGCCTACGGGTGAAGCGTCCAGGCGACACACAATGGGGACCGAACGAGGACGCCGAGGTGGGCCGACGAGCAGAATCCTGAGGTCTGCCGCAGAAACGTTGTCGTTGGATGCTCGCTATGCGAAACTGCAAGCGTGCCGCTGTCTGAGGAAGAACAGAAGCTGCTCGAGGAGATCGAGCGTCAATTTTACGAGACCGACCCGCAACTGGCGAACACCGTACGGTCCACCACGGTTTCGCAGTACACGGGGCGGGGCTTGGCGCTGGCCGCCATCGGTCTGATCGTCTCGTTCGTCGTCCTCATCCTCGGGTTCACCCGGCACTGGTTGATCGGGCTGGCCGGGTTCGCGGGGATGGTCGTGTGCGCGCTCGCTCTCGAGCGCAGTCTGCGTCGTCTCGGCCGGTCGTCGTGGTGGTCGCTCACTGGTCGGTTCTCGGGACGCTTCGGTGAGCCCGGTGCATCGCCCGCCGCACTGGCCCGTCGGCAGCGCTTGGCCGAGCGGCTGGCCCGTCGGCGCAAGCCGGAGTAGGCGGCGTCACCGCTTCCGTCCGCACATATTCGGGGATCGGTTCAGCGGCCGGAAATTTCCGGCGGTCAGTCAGAGCCGGTGCAAGGACGGGAGTCCGGCGAAGTGCAGCGCTCGCCGCCACCGGGGCAGCACGGCAAATGCCGCAGCCTCCCACTGACGAGATGCAGCCATGGCCGCGGTCGCGTCTTCATCGCTTACAGTGCCGCTCCTGCCGTAGCGGGCGGCCGTGACAAGCTCGGCCACCGTCTCGACCGCGTCCGCACCGGGAACGAGCCGTTCGAGGCGATGCGCGAACACCACCGGCGTCTCCACCGGGTCGGTGCGTAGCCCGGCCCAGCCCGCGGCTCGCACGGACCGTGCCCAGGACCGCTCGACGAGCAGTTCCGGCCCACCGGCCTGAGCCCGGGCATCCCGCCACGCGTCGAGCACCTGACGGCGGCACGCCACCGCGACGGCCATCAGCGCGCCCACGGTCGCGAACAGCAGCGTGCGGCCGAGGCCGCCTCCCGCGGCCGCAGGCGTCGGAGGCGCGGCCGGGACCGCGGTCGTCACCGCGGACTGGGGCGGGGCGACGGTGGCCGTGGCCGGCGCGATCGTCGGGGCGGTCACCGGGGCCGGGCTCTGTGCGGCGCCTGGAAGCACCCCCTCCGACGCGTCCTGATCGGGGACACCGGTCACCGCTTCGCTGCCGGGGATGCCACGTCCGGGGGTCGGCTCGAAGGCAACCCACCCTGTTCCCTCGATCTCGACCTCCGGCCACGCGTGCGCATTGCGACCGGTGACATGGAAGCGGCCGTCACTCGGGTCGTAGCGACCCGGCGTGTAGCCGACGGCGACACGCGTTGGGAGGCCGATCGCTCTCGCCATCGCCGCGAATGCACCGGAGAACTGCTCGCAGTACCCGGCCTTCTCCGTGAACAGGAACCGCTCGAGGGCGTCACCTCCGGACGGCGGCGGCACGTC
>JAYTFI010000752.1:0-7339 GCA_043734485.1 Acidimicrobiales bacterium
ATCCGCCTGGCCGAGACCGCCACCACCGACACGTGGCGCAACCTGCGCCATCAACTCGACCGCATGCACCAGGTCACTGTCACGAGCGACCACGGCACCATCGTGCAACGCAACGCCACCACCCCCCAACAAGCCGCCACCCTGCGCCGCCTCGAACTCCCCGAACCCCCCAAGTACTACGAGTTCAACCCCACCTGAACGCCGCCCCACCGGCCAAACACCGGCGCGTAGATACACGACCCCGCCCCCCGCCACGCCCAAAACCGCAGGTCACCACCCAAAACCACGCCCACCCGCCCCAAACAACGCTGGAAGCCAGGAAATCGGCTCCATAACAAACTGAAGATTCGTTCAGTTCCTACCGCGACGTGAATGATCGTGGTACTACCGTTGACAAACGGCCGGAACCACTAGGTGGTGACAACATACAGACGCCATCGGTGACCGCCGTCACGTATGTGCAGAAACTGATTGATCCGGTGGCTATACCCTATCTTTTCGCACGTTTCGACTCGTACTTTATGGAACCTGTCGGCGAGTCCTGCGTAACACGAAACTATTGACTGAGGTCCGTGCCATCGCCCATGGTGAGCGTAAGGAAGGTCACGTCGGCCGGAACGATGCGAGGCGTCGCAGGGGCGAGACGAGGAATTTGTCACAACCAGAGCGCCCCTGACGAGCACCCCTCGTTCACGGACACGTTCAGGTCGCCGACCGCCGCGGCCCGCCGGTCTGCCCGACCGAGACGGCGACCATCACGATCACCAAGCTGGGCGACGGCTTACTGGCGTCGCGGGCGCGTTGTCAGAACCGCACCGGCAGACAGGCCCGGCGAGCGCCGGCGGCGCCTGGTGGCGGCGTCGGTCCGGTGCTTGTCGGTTCGGCGTGGATCACGACCGATGCAGCGGCGCCCGGGGCGATGCTGAAGGGGACCGTTGCCGATGCTCGCCCGGTGCCGTTGGCTTGGATCGTGAAGTCCAGCCACACCTCGGTCTGGTCGTTCACCACCGGCGGAATCACACCGCTCGCGTTGTAGTGCGGGCCGGCGGCCGCGCCGTTCCCGGCGACGCACGGCCCGACGTGGACGTGTGCGCCGAGCCTGGCTCCAGCGGCCGCGTGATCGAGGCCTTGCACCTTGATGTCCACGGTGGTCGTTCCGCCGGATTCCGTCGCCTCGACCTGAGCCGTCGCGCCGTCGGTGGGTTGGCTGGTCACAGGTTGCAGATCCCGCAACGGTCCCGCGCCTCGCGCCCGTGCCGGCGTGGCTGCCGCTGCGCTTGTGAGCATCGCCAGCGCGCCAAGGATCGCCACTCCGGCACGCCACCCTGTCCTCTTCGTCTTTGTCATTGCGTCCCTTTCTCTGCATGAACATGGCCGGGATTCCGGGTTCATGTTGAACCTGTTGCGTCGGATGGCCCGTTTGGTTCACACCTCTCCGGGCCCCCGTCGTGATGACAGACGTTCGCGGAGCGGATTTGGGTGACGGTGCCAATGGGCTGGCGACGATGCCGCCACGAGACCTGTGGAATCGGGCGCGGGACCCGTGAACCAAAGTGGGCGAGGGGTGGCACAGTTTGACATGAGTCCCTCGATGGTCGACGGCCGCAGCGATGTCGAGCTGCTGGCGGCCGTCGTCGATCACCACCGGGGAGCGATCATCGAGCTGTACCGGCGCCACGAACCGTGGCTCTCGACTCGGCTGGCGTACCGCTGTGCGGATCGCAGCGTCGTCGAGGAGGTGGTCCAGGACACGTTCGTGGCCATCTGGAGCTCCGCTGGCCGCTACTCGGGCAAGGGGCCCGTCGCGGCTTGGATCTGGGGGATCGGTTACCGCCAGCTGTTGCACGCGATCCGGCCGCGCCACTCGGTGATCGAGCGGCTCATGGCGCAGCGGACCGGCGAGGCGATCTCCGCAGAAGAGGAGTTGCTCACTGCGGTGGAGCACGGCGACCTCGGCTCGGCTCTGGGGAGGCTGTCGCCCGAGCTGCGCGCCGTGGTCCAAGCGACAGTTCTCGACGGGCTGACCTGTCGGGAAGCAGGCCGCCTGCTGGGCATACCGAGCGGCACCGTCAAGACCCGGATGATGCGGGCACGGCACGAGCTCAGGGAGGCATTGGCATGAGTTTCGACCACGACTGGCACGTCCCGGTCGATCGGCTGGAGCGCTACGCAGGCGGCGCGGCTGGACCGGTGGAACGACATTCGATCGAAGCGCATCTGCTGGCCTGCGAGCACTGCCGATCGAACCTGGCCATCGGCCGGAGCGACCCATCGGCGGCGACGCACGACGCCATGCTGCGGGCGATCACCGATCGCATCGATCAGCCTCGACGCCCACTGCGTCGGTCCACCGGCGCGTTGCAGGTGTCGCTGGCCAGCCCGGCCCTCGTCGCCGCGTCCGCGCTCTTGACGGCGACTCTGTTGGCTGCGGTCGGTATAGCCGCCGCCATCGAACCTTCCCTGGGCGTGGCCGTGCTCGTCGCCATGGCACCGCTCGCGCCCGTCGCGGCCGCGGTCGTCGCCTTCTGGCCCACGACCGACCCGGCCGGCTCCCTCGCCGTTGCCACTCCCCTGGCCGCTGGTCGACTGCCGTTCCTGCGGGCGCTGTTCGCCACTGCGGTCAGCGCCGTCGCCAGTCTCATCAGCAGTGCGTTCACGCCGCTCGGCTGGTCCGAGTCGGTCGCATGGCTCGCTCCCGGGTTCGCCTTTGCGGCGATCGTCATCGCCGCGGCGACGTGGGTGAATCCGGTGCGTCTGGCCGTGGGCCTGGGCGCGGGGTGGTTCGCGGTCTGCATACTGTGGGCCCGAAGGCGCCGCACCCTCAGCACGGCCGACGTTGTCGACGAGTTGGCCACCCGGGTCGTGCCGATGCTGATCCTCTGCCTCGTCGTGATCGTCCTGGCATCGATCGTGACCCTGTCGCGCCGCGACGCCCAACCGAACTGGAGAACGACGTGACCCCTGATCTCGAGCTCAACGGGCTGGCGAAGCGGTTCGGATCAGCCACCGCTCTCGACGACTTCACCTGGTCGGGCGGTTCCGGCGTCATCGGGCTCCTCGGCCCCAACGGAGCCGGCAAGACGACCCTGTTGCGCATGCTGGCGACGGTCCTCGCCCCGGACCGCGGCACGATCAGGTTCCTCGGTCTCGATCCCGCCCGATCAGGCGAGCGCTTGGCGATCCGGCGCATCCTCGGCTATCTCCCTCAGGACACCGGGCTGTACCCGGGCTTCAGCGCGTTCGACCTCGTCGACTACGTGGCAGTCCTCAAGGAGATCGCGGACCCCAGGACCCGCCACGACGAGGTCCACCGGGCACTATGCGCCGTCGGGTTGGAGGACGAGATGCACCGCCGCATCCGCACCTTGTCGGGAGGCATGAAACGCAGGGTCGCCATCGCCGCGGCGCTCGTAGGCAAACCGCAGCTGCTCGTGCTCGACGAGCCCTCGGCCGGGCTTGACCCAGACCAACGGCTCCGGCTGCGCGACGTCATCTCCCGGGCCGGTCAACACGGCACCGTCGTCGTATCCACCCACCACACCGACGAGGTCGCCGCCTTCTGCCAGCAGGTGCTGGTGCTCGACCGCGGCCGATTGCGCTTCGCCGGCACACCCCGCGAGCTCGCCACCATGGCAACCGGGCGGGTCTGGGTCGATGACCACCAGCACCCCGACGCGATCCGCACGTGGGTCACCAGCGACGGTCTCGTCCGCAGCATCGGCACACCCCCTCCCGGGGTACAGCTCGTCGAACCGAACATCGACGACGGCTACCTCTTCGCCACGAGCAACGGAGCAACGCCATGACCTCCAACGCCATCGCCCCGGCCGAGCGGGTCTCCCCGGACTCCCTCCGGCAACTCGCCGTCATCGAAGCCCGTCGTTCCCTCCGTCGTGCCTCCATCTGGGTGGGAATCGTTCTCACTGTGGTCATCGTCCCTGGCACCACCGCCGACTGGCCCGGCGGCAGCTACATGGAGAAGCTGCCCCAATCGTTCATGCCGATCGTGCTCGGCACGTTCGTCGCCGCGTTCCGTACCGGCCGACGCGACGGTCAGCACGACATTTCCGAGAGCGCTCCGCTTGGCCCCGACCACCGGGCCTTAGCCCGCCTCGGCAGCCTCGCGCTGCCGGTGCTGCTGACCGTTCTCGTCGTGGTGGCGTTCGCCGTCGCCTCCCGGATCGAGGGCGGCTTCTGGCTCGGCGAACACCCACGACGAACCGACACCGCACTCCACACCCTCGCCGAACTCGCCCAGCCGCCCCTCATCGTCGCTTTCGTCGGCGCGCTCGGCATTGCCATCGGTCGCGCCCGAGTTCGCCTGGGCGCTCCCATGGCGATCATCGCCGGCGCCATGTTGTTCACGATGTTCCCCGGCTACTGGCTCTGGAACATCCCCCCGGTGCACGTCTTCACACCCGTACAGACCCAACCGCTGAACATCAAGCTCGGTGCGGCAACCGAGGTCGATCAGCTCCCGGCCGACTGGTTCGTCAAGCTCTCAGACGACGGAGTGCCAACCCGACAGCTCGTGCACCAGCCGACGATCCTCGGACACGACCTCTACCTGATCGGCCTCACCGCCCTCGCAGCCGGCCTCGCCGTGCGTGGCACCCGCAGCCGTCGGCTGGCGGTAATCGGAACCGGCCTCGCAACCGCAGGCGTCGTGGCGCAGATCCTCGTCAGCCCGCTGTGATCGGCGCTCGCCGCGTCGTACCGGCCTGGTTGCCTCCCACCCGCCGCGCCATCGACTGGATACCCCTGAGGCTCATCACCGCCGCCCTTCTCGCCACTGCGACCGTCCTGGGATGGCGGACCATCGAGGTGCCGGCCGTGATCCAGCATCTGGCCGTGGCCGGGCTCGCTGCCGCCGGTGTGCTCGGCCTGGGAGACCCGGCCCGCCCCCTCCTCCAGGCCCTACCCACCGGAGCGATGGCACGGCTGGCGCACCGAGCCGTGCTGCTCGTCGGCGCCACCGCGCTCGCCGCCGTCGTCCTGGTCGGCGGCGAACGCGTGCTGACGCTCTCGCCGACCGCGGAACCCGGCCTCGCCGCAGCGCTCATGGCATTGGCGGCTATCGGGACCGCCGTCCATGCCACCTGCAGCCCCGTCACCGACCACGCCGACGAAGCCGCCAGCGGAGCGATCCTGCTCTGGGTCGCCGCCGCAGCCCTGCCGGTCCCGTTCGTACCCGACCCGCTGCGTACGGCCTGGCTGACCCATCCCTGGCCGGTGACGGCCGCCGCTGCGTTCGTGACGATCGGGGCGACGACCCGACGCTGCGCATGACCGCTGCTGCACCATCACTTGGAGCACGTCCGATGCAGTGGCTTGCGGTCTGCACCGGTCGGGCGGACAGCCGACGCAGGTTTCAAGAGCTTGGGGTGGACGCGTTCCGGCGAATGTCTTTGCGTCGGCAGTGTTCACAGATCCTCAGGCTGGTGGTCTCGTCCGTTGTCGCAAGACGCGGCGGCCGATGCGCCACGAAGTGCCCGCAGTCCTCATCGAGATGCGCAATCTTCGGCCGGCTATCCACGTCTGCCACCCAGCATCTGGGCTGGTTTCACAGTCCGGTCCTTTCGACTGATGGGGTAGTTACTGCGTGCGGGAGCCCATACTGCTCGTAAATCGGGAACCAAATTGTCGGGCGGGCGGCAATCCGCGGTTTGCCTTAAGTGTCCTTGAAGGAGGACGGATAGCGATGATCGCGGCGGCGATGACATCGATGATGACCCGTATTCCGCGAGCGCGGCGCCGTGTTCTTGTCGATGGTTTTCGCTGGAGGGTAACGCCACACTCCCCGTGTTCCGTCGGCGTGTCGTCACCAAAATTGGTGAACCGAATGCAGAGCGTTCAGAAGTGGTCCGATCGACCTACAACTGACGCGGAACTCCGCTCTATGGAAAACGTGACGTAGAGTGATGAAGAGCGCAATTCCACCACTCAAGGTGAGGTTGAGGTGGGTCGATAGAGAGGCGTGCGACCGTCAAGTGTTGAGCGCTGCAGCCCTCGGAATAGGTCTCGGACGAAGCGTGGATGGGCGCGGCGGGGCGATGAGGGCGGTGCGGCGATGGTGGAGTTTGTGATCATCTTGCCGTTGTTTCTGATGCTGATTTTTGGGGGGATCACTGCGGCGTTGGTGTACGAGCACAAGGGGGAGGTGGTGCATGCCGTGCGTGACGGGGCGAGGTACGGCTCGACCGTTCCGTTGGGTCAGTGCGACACCGTGGCGGCTTGTGGGAACCGGACGTGGGCGGAACTGGTTCAGTACGTGACATCGCAACGGTCGGCGGGGGCCTTGTCGGGGGCGGATGTCTGTGTGGCGCTCGTGGGCGGAACTTCGGGCGCAGTGTTCAATCGCAGCGGCGGTGTGTATGCCACGCCCGCCTCGGCGCTGTTCCCAACGGCGGGGTGTTTTTCGGACGGGAACGTGGATAGCGGCGCCCGCGTTCATGTCGCCGCAGTTCATGACGGTGACCGGATCAATCTGATCTTCAGGTCGGTCCCGGCCACGGTCACTAGTAACGCAACGGCCCGGTACGAACAGTGAGCCGCCCTCCAGGTCGCGGGGGTTTTGGTCGGCGCCACGTTTGTCGCTGTGCGGCGTTGTGGCCTCGGGGGGCGCAACAGAGGCGGGTTCGGGGGTGGGAGAGTCGGTTGCGGCGCCGCGAGGAAGAAGGGGTCTTCATGATTTTTGTGGTGTTGTTGGCGACGATGTTGGGTGTGGCAGCGTTGATGGTGGATTTGGGTCAGTTGCGGGCGAGCTCACGCGACGGCCAGCTCCACGTCGATCTGGCCGCATTGGCCGGCGCGAAGCGGCTGTCGAGGGGCGACGCGAACGGGGCATGCCAAGACGCGATCATGTACCTGAACACGAACGACGCCCGGATCGCACCGGTCATAAACCCGGCCGTGTTCTGTGGCCCGATCACCAACACGTGTACGAACACGTCGCCGGTATCGGCCCCTTCGGTCACGGCCGGCGACGTGACCGTCAGCGTCCGGTACCCGGTCCCTGCCGCGGAGATCAACGATCCCCTATGGGGCGGGGCAGGCTTGAGCGACGGCGTTTCGCAGTGCCGGCGGCTACGCGTGGTCGAGACAACCCGGGACCGTGCAAAGTTCTCCAAGATCTTCGGGATCGCGAGTTCGCTCACGTCCCGTTCCGCGACGGTGCGACCCTTCGACGGATCCGGTGGCCCGCCCGCCTTGTGGGTCCTCGACCCGACCGGATGTGTCCCGCTCAAAATCGACGGAGGCTCCCAAGTCACCGTCGGCACCGCAACCGTGAAAGGAATCATCGCGGTCGACTCGAACGGCACCGCCTGCACCGGCGGGG
>JAYTFI010000753.1:0-2251 GCA_043734485.1 Acidimicrobiales bacterium
GTCCGTTACCAGCCCTATCACGGACGATTCGTACGCGCGCTGAAGAAGGTGCGCAAAGGCCAGCAGGAGTGGTTCGCAAAGCCGATCATCGACAGCTACCACACCGTCTGGATGGAGATGCACGAGGACCTGTTGGCCACCCTCGCCATCGCCCGAGCCACCGAGGCAGGGCACTGACCGATCACGAAACACCTGCGGACACCGGTGCAGGCGCGTGCGAGAATCGGTGGCCCGGTACCAAGGAGAACATGACGATGGCCCGATTCGGTGAAGTGCTCACGGCGATGGTGACGCCATTCGACGCGAACGGGGCCGTCGACCTCGACGCGGCACAGGCGCTGGCCAAGTGGCTCGTGGCGCAGGGCAACGACGGTCTCGTCATCGCCGGCACCACCGGCGAGGCGCCGACGCTCACCGATGCCGAGCAACTCGATCTGATCAAGGCCGTGTGCGAGGCGGTCACCGTGCCGGTCATCGGTGGCGCGGGGTCGAACGACACGAAGCACGCTGTCCATCTGACGGCCGCCATGAAGGGCCTTGGCGCGGCGGGCGTCCTGTCCGTCACCCCGTACTACAACCGCCCGTCGCAGGCCGGCATCGAGGCCCACTTCCGGGCGGTCGCGGCCGCGACCGATCTTCCCGTCATCGTCTACGACATCCCCGTGCGCACCGGCCGCAAGATCGACAACAGGGTCATGCTGCGTCTGGCCAACGACCTCAAGCATGTCGTTGCAGTGAAGGACGCTGCGAACGATGTGTCTTCTTCCGCCAAGCTGATGGCCGAAGCACCGGCCGGCTTCGAGCTCATCAGCGGCAACGACGACCAGACCCTGCCGCTCCTGTCGATCGGCGCTTCGTCGGTGATCGGCGTGGCCACGCACTGGGTTGCCGCCGAGTGCAAGGAGATGATCACCGCGTTCCTGAAGGGCGATGTCGAGCACGCCCGCCTGGTGAACGCGCGCCTCATCGAGTCGTGGGTGTTCGAGGGCGGCGACGCCACGCCGAACCCGCAGCCGACCAAGGCCATGCTGCGAACGCTCGGCCACAAGGTGGGGCACTGCCGCCCGCCGATGGACGGCGAGCCGGCCGACCTCGAGGATCGCGCCCGCAAGGTCTGGGCCAACCTGCACCCGAACGGTGCGGCCACGGCACGGTCGTCGGAGTTGCAGTCGCAGACGCACGGCACCCTCCTGCGCCCGTCCTAGGTTGCCGCCGAAAGCGAACACGAAAAGCGCGCCGTCGGGCCTGGCCAACCCGGCACTAAGGTCATCCCGGTGACGATCAAGCAACCTGGAAGCACCCGCAACACCGCCAAGCAGCCGAAGACGGGGCCGGCAAAGGCGGGGACGGTGCGGGTGGTCTTCCTCGGCGGGCTCGGCGAGATCGGCCGCAACTGCTGCTGCATCGAGGTGAACGGGCGCATCATGCTCGTCGATGTCGGCCTCATGTTCCCGGAAGAGAACATGCCGGGTGTCGACCTCGTCCTCCCCGATTTCACGTATCTGCGGGAGAACGCCGACCGCATCGACGGCGCCATCCTCACGCATGGCCACGAAGACCACGTCGGCGCGCTGTCGTATCTGCTGCGCGAGATCTCGTTCCCGCTCTACGCCACGCAGCTCACGCTGAACCTGGCCCGCGGCCGGATCGAGGAGGCCGGGCTCGTCGGCAAGACGTCGTTCAACCCGCTGCACGACGGCGAGCGTCGCATGATCGGCGTGTTCGACATCGAGGTCGTGCCGGTCAGCCACTCGGTGCCCGACTCGATCGGCATCGCGTTCCACACCCCGCAGGGCGTCATCTACCACTCGGGCGACTTCAAGATCGACCTCACGCCCATCGACGGCCGCACGACCGACCTCGCCCAGATCGGCGCCATTGCCCAGGAGCACGGCATCCGCCTGCTCATGTCCGACTCGACGAACGCCGAGTCCGACGGTTTCACCGAGTCCGAGCGGGTCATCGGGAAGAACCTGCTCGACATCATCCGTGACCAGAAGGGCCGTCGCATCATCGTCGGCTGCTTCGCCAGCCACATTCACCGAGTGCAGCAGATCATCACCGCCGCGACCGACAGCGGCCGCAAGGTCGCCACCCTCGGACGCTCCATGAAGCGCAACCTCCAGATCGCCCGGGAGATGGGCAAGATCACGGTCGCGGACAAGGACCTGTTCGACATCGAGAAGCTGGGCGATCATGACCCGTCGCAGGTGCTGATCCTGTCGACCGGGTCACAGGGCGAGCCCATGTC
>JAYTFI010000754.1:0-3560 GCA_043734485.1 Acidimicrobiales bacterium
ATGCGCCCGAAGCGCACACCACCGGTGCGGTCGCCCCCTCAGCGTCGCGGTCCGGGCAAGCCGGCGGCGGGGCCGGCGCACCACTCCTCGAACCCGCGCTCCTGGCCCGCCTCGAGGCGATGCAGCTCGTCACCCGTCGCCGCCTTGCCGGCGCGCTGGCGGGCGAGCACAGGTCGACAAGGCACGGCAGCTCCCTCGACTTCGCCGACCAGCGCGAGTACCACCCGGGCGACGACTTCCGGCGCATCGACTACCACGTGCTGGCCCGCCTCGATCAGCTGCTGATCCGCCTCTACGAAGCCGACGACGACCTGGTCGTGCGTCTCGTCGTCGACACGTCCGCATCGATGGCCCACGGCGGCAAGCTGCGCCAGGCCGCCCGCCTTGCCGGTGCGCTCGGGTTCATCTCGCTGACCCGACGTGATATCGTAAGTGTGCATACATATCCGCTCGAACGGCCGGCGCCACGGTTCCGGGGCCGCAACGCGAGCAGCGCGCTCTTCGCCCACCTGGCGGAACTGACTGCTTCGGGGGTCACCGAATTCGGCGCGGCCGTCACGCATCTATTGGCCCGCCCCGGTCCGGCCGGCGTCACCATCGTCGTGTCCGACATGCTTACTCCCGACTGGTCCGATGGCCTCCTCCGGGTGCCGTCCCGGGGCGCAGATCTCGTCCTCATCCATGTCCTGGCCGCCGATGACCTTCGGCCCGGCATGCGTGGCGACCTGCGCGGCGACCTCGAGCTCGTCGACTCGGAGACCGGCGAAGAGGTGCTCGTGAGTGCGTCGGAGGCCGTGCGCGACCAGTACGAGCGCCTGGCCGGTGGGTGGGCCGACGACGTCGCCCGCCGCTGCCGCGGGCTCGGCGCCGCATACGTCCGGGTGATGGCCGACGACGACCTCGAGCGCGTGCTTCTACAGGCATGGCGCCACGACGGGGTGCTGCGATGAGCACGGCGATCGGTGCATCCGTGAACCTTGCGAACCCGGCCGGCCTCTGGGCACTGGCCGCAGCCGTCCCGATCCTGCTGCTCCACGTGCTGCGCCCCCGTCGCCCGCGCACCGAGGTCTCGTCGATCCTTCTTTGGCGGGCCGTTGCCAGGCCGGTCTCGAGTGCGTCGCCGTGGCAGCGCCTGCGCTGGAGCGCGCTCCTCGCGCTGCAGTTGCTGGCGGTCTTGCTGCTGGCTCTGGCCCTGTCCCGTTCTGTGCGGACCACGACCGCACCACTAAGCGCGCATACTGTATTCGTCATCGACGGGTCCGGCTCGATGGCGGCCGCCGACGGCAGCCCCGACCGGATCGCCAAGGCCCGTGAAGCCGCACGATCGTTGCGGTCCCAGCTTCCCGAAGGCGGTGTCGCCAGCGTCGTCCTGGCCAGCGCGACGCCCGAGGTGCTGCTCGCCTCTAGCGCCGACAGGGGCGCGTTCGATGCCGCCATCGACCGGGCCACGGTCACGGCCGGTCCGGCCCACTGGGAGGACACGTTCAACCTCGCGGCCAGCATGGAGACACCGGGCAGACCGGTCGGCATCGTGCTCATCGGCGACGGCGGCCTCAGCACCGTCGACCAGAAGGCCATCCCGGCCGGTACCAGTTACGTGAAGGTCGGTGGCCGCAGCACGAACCGGGCCATCACGTCGCTCACCGCCGAGATCCGCCCCGGTGGCCTGCGGGCCCATGTCACCGTCCGCAACACGGGCGGCCCGGCTGCCGACCAGACCGTAAGGGTCGACGTTGACAGTCGCACGCGGGCCAGCTTCACCGTCCGCATCCCCTCCGGCCGGGCCGTCGACCGCAGCGTCGACGTTCCCGCGGGCGACAGGGTCGAGGCGTTCCTCGAAGGCGAGGACCTGCTGGCGTCCGACAATCACGCGTTCGCCGTCGGGGCCGTGCGGCGTCCGCTGAAGATCCTCGTCGCGGGCCCGGCCGACCCGTACCTCGACGAGGTCCTCGCGTCGCTCTCCGGCACCACCCTGGTGCATGCGCCCGATTCGCGCGCCGCACCGGGCTACGACCTCGCGGTGTACGACCAGGTCGCGGTGCCGGCCGATCCGGGTGCACCGTTCCTGGCCATCGCACCGCCAGGGGGTGCGCCCGGGATCGTCGTGACGGGCAGCGTCGACGCGCCCGCTCTCACCACGGTGTCCGCCGACGCGGTCCTCTCGGGCCTCGACCTGTCCGATGTGGCGATCGCCGCGGCCCAGAAGCTCGATCCGGGGACGGCCGAGGTGCTGGTGGCCGCCGATTCGACGCCGCTGCTGCTGCGAGGTTCCACGGGCGGCCGCGCCTTCGGCTACCTGGCGTTCCCGCTCGCCGACAGCAACTTGCCGCTGCAGGTCGCGTTCCCGCTCCTCGTCGACCGCATCGTCGCCGACCTGGCCGGCGTCACACCCGGTACGACACAGGTCCGGGTCGGCGAGCTGCTGCCCGTCGATGCGTCCCAAGCGCTGGTCGCCGTTCGCCCGCGTCAGGGTGGGACCATCCGCCGCCCGGCCGGCGGCGCTGCACCGGTCGCTGACCGGCCCGGGTTCTGGACGATCCGCCAGACCGGCCGTCCCGACCGGCTTGTTGCCGTCAACGCCGACCCGGTGGAGTCGTCGCTGGCCCCGGCCGAACGCCTCCCGATCCCGGTCCGTCCCCCGGTTGCCGGATCGAGTGCCCCCGCCGGTGAGCGTTCGCTGCTCCCGTTCGTGATCGCCGCGTTGCTGCTGGTACTGGTGGCCGAATGGCGACTGGCACGGCGCCACATCGGCGTGTCCAGGTCGCAATGGCGGGTCGGTGCGCTGTTGCGGGTGGCCATCGTCGCCATGCTCGTCGGCGCGCTCACGAACCTCTCGCTGCCCCGGCGCGGCAACTCGGTGTCAACCCTCTTCCTGGTCGACGGATCTGATTCGCTCGGCCCTGGTGGACGCGCCGCGGCGTTGGCTTGGGTGCGCGACGCGTTGGCCGCACGCGGGTCGGGATCCGCTGCCGGTGTGGCCATCTTCGGCGGCGACGCACGGGTCGAACAGCTCGTCGACAGGGACGCGTCGCTCGGCGTGCCAACGGTGCAGATCGACCGCAGCCGGACCAACGCGGCCGGGGCGCTCCGGCTGTCGTCAGCCCTCCTCCCGCCCGCCTCGAAGCGGCGGGTCGTGCTCGTGTCGGACGGGCGCTTCACGGACGGCGACATCACCGTCGAGGCGCAGCGACTCGCCGCCGAGGGCATTCCCGTCGATGTCCACGCCGTGGTCCCGGCTGCGGGGTCCGATGCCGCGGTGGCCAGTGTGGACGTGCCCGGTCGGGTCGGCAAGGGCGAGCGTTTCACGGTGCGCGCCGTCGTGAAGGCCACTGGCGCAAGCACCGCGACCATCCGCGTGCTGCGCGACGACGGATCGGGCACGGAGACGACCGTCGATGTCCGCACGCTCACGCTCGCTGTGGGCGACAACGTGGTCGACGTCGATCAGGTCGCGGACAAGGCGGGAGTGGCCCGCTACCGGGTGGTCGTCGAGTCGGCCGGCGACGCTGTGCCCGAGAACGACACCGGCTATGCCGCGGTCGAGACGACCGGGCCGCCGA
>JAYTFI010000755.1:0-2115 GCA_043734485.1 Acidimicrobiales bacterium
GGGCCTCGGCCTTGGTCACCCACAACAGCACGGCAACGAACAGTGACGACATGCCGGTGAGGAGGGCCGAGGAGAATGCGCTCGTGTGGCGCAGACCGACGGTGAATCCGTAGAGGAAGCCGAAGAACCCGACGCCACCGGCGAACGCGATCCGCGCCCGGTCCGCGCGTTCAGGTAACAATGCGTGGCCCCGCCGGCGATGGTTGAAGATCAGTAGCACCCAGCCCATCGCAGCCATGATTGCGAATCGCACGACGTTGAATGTGGGGATTTCGAAGCGCTGTAGGGCATGTTTCATCACCACGAAGTTCACGCCGTAGACCGTGACGACGGCGAGGCACGCAAGGTCGACAGAGCGGGCGGAGCGGGCGGACCGTGCGGGGATCACCCCAGCAGCATGCACGTGCGGGTGGGCGTGGACTGGCGGATATCGGCCGAGGCAGGCCGGTCCGCCTTGGTGGCCGGTGTCAGCGGCCCGCGCGGCGGCCGAATCGTTTCGGCGGCCTGAGCCCGAGGGCCTTCGCCGTGTCCGCATGGCGGCCGTCCATACGCTTCGAGATCAGCGCCCGCCGCTCCTGGAGCTGCGCGTACGTCAGTCCTTCGACATGCGCCTCGACGCCCATCGACGCCTTGATGGCGGTGATGTCGATCTCGGTCCGCGTGAGGTCGATGCCGACGTCGTCGGCGATGCGCTGCGCATGCTCGGTGGCGAAGTACATCGCGATCTCGGTCAGCGTGGCGAACAGGTCCAGGTTGGGGGCGAGCGTGGCCATTGCGCCGTCGAGGAAGAGCAGGTCCTTGACGTAGAGCATCAGCTCCTTCGGCATGCGGGCGCCGTAGCCGAGCAACGCCTTGGTGATGTCCCGCACCTGCCCGATCAGCTCATCGGGGCTCATCTTCGTCGGGTCCCGTACCGGCCCGTCGAGATCGAGATCGCGGATCACCGCATCGATGTCGGTGTCGATGGGGAGTGCACCCAGCTCGCACAGCGCCTGGACCTGCATGCGGACGTCATTCGTGGTGCCGGCCAGCATCAGCTTGAGGAACGCCTGCCGCTTGCCCTCGTCGAGGCGGCCGGTGATGCCGTGGTCGAGAAGCGCAGTTCGCCCGTCGGGAAGGACGAGGAGGTTGCCGCCGTGGAGGTCGCCGTGGAAGACGCCGTAGAGCATGGCGCCTTCGAGGAACGCGACCATGCCGGCCTTCACGACTGCCTCGGTGTCGATGCCGGCGGCGCGCATGCCGTCGGCATCGTCGAAGGAGAAGCCCGAAAGTCGCTCCATCACGAGCACCCGTTTCGTGACGAGGGTCGGGTGGGGCCGGGGGACCACCATCTGACGCTGGTTGGTGAGGGCCAGCACCTGGGCGATGTCGAGCATGTTGTCCGCCTCGAGGCGGAAGTCGAGCTCCTCGACGATCGTCTCCGCGAACAGCTCCACGAGCGCCGGCGGGTTGGCCAGTGCGGCAATCGGGATACGACCGATGAGGTGCGGCGCGAACCAGCTCATTGCCTGCAGGTCCTTCGTGACCAGCCGTGCAACCGATGGCCGCTGCACCTTGACGACGACTTCCTCGCCGGTGTGGAGACGAGCGGCATGGACCTGCGCGATCGATGCGGCGGCAATGGGCGTCCGCTCGAACCGGGCGAATACGGCCTCGAGGGGCGCGCCGAGATCGGCCTCGACGGTCTTGCGCACGACCTCGAAAGGCTCGGCCGGCACCTTGTCCCGCAGGAAGCGGAACTCGCGGACCAGCTCGGGCGGGAAGATCCCTTCACCGGACGACAGGATCTGGCCCATCTTGATGTAGGTCGGCCCGAGCCGCTCGAAGGCCTTGCGGAGCCGTTTCGACACCCCGGCCCGGCTCTGCTCTCCGCCCTTCGGCTTCTCTTTCAGCTTCCACAGCAGAAGGGCCGATCCAAGGATGCGCCCGGTGCGGATGACCCGCGGCCCGGGCGGGAGGCGGCCGGGCGTGGTGAGGGTCGGGACGGTGGCGCGGGTGCGGGCGCGGACCCGGTCGAGGCCCACCCGCCAGGCCATCTTCTCGGGGTCGATGATCCAGGGTCCGTCGGGCGTGAACGCGCCGAGGTGGAGGTCGGTCGTCGGCGCCGTGGTCGCA
>JAYTFI010000756.1:0-3220 GCA_043734485.1 Acidimicrobiales bacterium
TCGACGGAGACGGTCATCGTGTTGGTCTTCGCCTCCGTGAAGATCACGCCCTTGAGCGGCGAGATGTCGGCGTAGTCGCGGCCCCAGGCGGTGCAGATGTGGCGGGTTCCGACGAACAGGTCGTTGGTCGGATCGACGTCGACCCAGCCAACGCTCGGCACGAATCCGGACACCCACGCATGCGAGACGTCCGCACCTTGCAGCTTCGGCTTCCCGGGTGGCGGGATCGTCTCGAGGTAGCCGCTCACATAGCGGGCGGCCAGACCGTAGGAGCGCAGGCAGGCGATCTGCAGGTGGCTGAAGTCCTGGCACACGCCCTTGCGCAGCTCGAGCAGCTCGTCGGGCGTGGTGTGCAGATCGGTGACGCCGGGCTTGTAGGCGAAGTCGTGGTTGATGCGGGTGGTGAGATCCCAGAGAACATCGACGAGCGGCCGACCCGCCCAGAACGAAGGCGCAGCGTACTCCCGCACCGCAGCGGTGACAGGCACCCCGGGAGAGTCGAGCACGAACTGCCGCGCCTCCAGGACGTCGGGTTCCAGCGACGACTTCAGCGAGGCCTGCGCCGACTCCCACGACGGGCCGGAGCCGAGTGCCGGAATGGGTCGGCCGGTCACGTCGACCACGCTGGTGGTGGTGACGGTCAGGGTCGTATGTCCCTGCAGGACGGCGAAGTTGGCGGCCCGGTTGCCAAAGAAGTCGTCGCGCTCGCCGTACGTGTCGGGACGCGGGTCGATGTCCACCTGGGCCATCACAACGTGCTGTGCGTCACTGCCCCGCGGGAGCAGGTAGAGCTCACCATAGGAGGCCGACACCGATGACTCGTAGCTGTACGCCGTGCGGTGGACGATCCGGTATGACATGCGCGCTTATGACCTATTCATCGGAACGAGACGGGCATGGCCCGCTGCGGCATGAGATGGGTGAAGTGGGTCGAGTCGATGGCGTCGCCGCAGCGGCGCAGCAGGTCCGCGATGTGCAGCAGGAACGCGTCCAGCTGCGGCCGTTCGCCGATGTCGTTGGCCTCGGCCAGCAGACCGGTGTCGACCAGCTTCAGGGCGGTGGAGGTCTCGAGTACGAGCCGTTCGACCTTGGTGAGCTTTCCGGTCGACGCCTCACCCTCGTCGCTGTCGCGAGGAAGCTGGGCCACGTCGGTGTGCAGCCGGTCGAGGGCGTGGGCCAGGGAGCGGGGGTTGCCGTGGTCGAGCAGCAGCAGGTCGAGCATCGTCTGCACCTGAGCGTGCGACCGGTAGCGGCGGCGGTAGGTGATGATGCTCTCGGCCGTGGTGAGGACCGATTCCAGAAGAAGGCTGTCGGTCGCGGTGTCGTTCACGCGGGTCATCGTCGAACGCAGCAGCGTCGTGATCTGGAGGGCTCGTTCGATGCGCCGGCCGGCGTCCATGAAGTGCCAGCCCGGGTCGCGGACCATGCTCTCGCTGGCCAGGCCGGCAAGGGCGAGCAGGCTCTGCATGGAACGGGCCAGCGCGTCCTGCACCAGCATCGGCCGATCGCTTGAAGGCGACCGTAGTTCCAGAATCTCGCGGTCGAGGTTGCCGATCACGAGCCACGTATCGCTCGACAGCTGGTCGCGCACGGCATAGGCGGAGTCGAGGAGACGGCGCACCGCATGGGCGAGCGTGCCCTTGCGCTGCTCGTCGACAACCAACGAGAACAGTTCGTGCCCCGGCGTGGCCACGGCGTCCGCGTCGAGGAAGCCCGGATACGCGGTCGTGACAAACGTAAGCGTACGTAGCAAAATGTTGAGGCACTCCGTACCGGCCGGGTTGGTGCCGCTGGCGAAGTCGTTGCGACGGTCGTAGACGACGCGCAGAAGGCGGACCGCATCCTCGGCCCGTTCGGCGTATCGGCCCAGCCAGTAGAGGTTCTCGGCGGCGCGGGACGGCATCGAGCCGACCGGATCGCTGGCCTCGACGGTCGGACCGCTCTGCAGCCAGAAGCCGGTGAGCTTCTCCGGCTCGGTGGCCAGCACCCAAGCATCCTTTGTGGGGGCACCGCTCTGATTCGAGATCAGCGATCCATCGGTGTCCGGTGAGACCCGGATGAGCCCGCCCGGCATGACCGCGTAGGAGTCGCCGCGGGCGACGGCGAAGGCCCTCAGGACGGTGCGACGCGGTTCGAAGCCTTCGAGCGTGAGCGTCGGTGCGGTTGCGAGTGCCACGGGAACCTGAGCGGTCCACAGATGCGGCGATGCCTCGATGCGGCCGTGGAGCTCCGTGAGCTCGTCGGCCGAGAGCTGCCACCCGAGCACGGTGCTGGTGCCGGCGTCGCGGGCCGTCGGCTTGATGACGAGCGAAGACAGGTTGGCCAACACGTGGCTGCGGCTGCGGTCGTCGCCGCACCAGAACGTCTCGACCGACGGGAGGCGGAGCTGTTGGCCGAAGAAGTGCTCGGCGATCTTGGGCAGGAACGCGAGCATGGCCGGGCTCTCGACGATGCCGCTGCCGAGAGGGTTCACGATCGACACGGTGCCGCGTCGGGCCGCGTCGACCAGGCCGGGCACGCCGAGGCGGGAATCGCCCTTCAGCTCAAGTGGGTCGCAGTACCAGTCGTCGACGCGCCGCATGATGACGTCGACCGGCTCGAGGCGGCCGAGCGAGCGCATCCAGACCCGGCCGTCGCGAACCGTGAGGTCGCCGCCCTCGACGAGCGAGTAGCCCAGGTAGGACGCCAGGTACGCGTGCTCGAACGCCGTTTCGCTGAACGGACCGGGCGTGAGCACGACGATGCGGGGGTCGTTGCGGTTGGGCGACAGCGGGGGCGCGGCATGCCGCAGTGCAGTGCGCAGCGAGCGGAAGAACGGCGCGAGGCGGTGCACCTGGGCGTCGCGGTACAGGCTCGGGAAGACCCGGGACACGACGACCCGGTTCTCCAACGCGTAGCCCGCACCGGACGGGGCCTGGGCCCGATCGGCCAGTGCGACCGAGCGGCCTTCGCCGTCTCGCGCGATGTCGACGGCATAGGTGACCAGAGTCGACCCCGGCGGACGGCCGGACCCGATCTGGTCGCAGGCTCGCAGGAAGCCCGGGTGGCTGAACACCATCTCGACCGGCAGGAGTCCGCGGCGGATGAGGTCGCGAGTGCCGTAGAGGTCGGCCAGGATCAGATCGAGCAGTTCGGCCCGCTGGATGACGCCGGTTTCGATCTCGGCCCACTCCTGGCTGGAGAGCACGACAGGGATGGGATCGAGCGCCCACCGCCGGCC
>JAYTFI010000757.1:0-4668 GCA_043734485.1 Acidimicrobiales bacterium
CGGTCCTCCGGCGCGATCGCCGAGTCGGCCCCGAACGCCAGAAGTGTCGCCTCCGGTTCGCCGCGCACGGAGATCCCAGGGATAGTTCGCAGCCCCGCCTCTATCCGTATGCGCGCATTGAATGCGGCTTTCGTGAGGCGGAGGTAGCCGTCCTCGCCGACATGCTGCATTACCGCCCAGGCCGCAGCGATCGAGCCGCCGCTCCGGGTGCCGAGAATGGCCGGCGATCCGTAGATGCCACCGAGCCAGTCACTGGTGAGGAAGAACTGGTGCTTACGGAGCTCACGGTTGCGATGGGCGAGCACTGACGCACCCTTGGCCGTGTAGCCGTACTTGTGCAGGTCGCAACTCATCGACGTGACGCCCGGCACCGCGAAGTTCCAGCGTTTCGTAAGCACACCCAACCGCTCGAGCCACGGCAGCGAGAAGCCCATGCAGGCGTCGACATGGCAGAGTAGGTCGAACTCGGCGGCCAGCGCCGCGATCTCGGGGATCGGATCGATCACCCCCTGCGGATAGGTCGGCGCGGAGCCGACGAGCAGGATCGTGTCGGGTGTGATTGCGGCGGCCATCGCACCGACGTCGGCCCGGTAGTCCTCGCCCACGGGCACACGGATTGCTTTGACGTCGAAGTAGGACGCAGCCTTGGAGAAGGCCGCATGGGCCGAAGACGGCAGCACCATCTCGGGATGGGTGATGCCACGCGTGCGGCCCCACTGCCGTGCCCCCTCGACGGCGGTGAGGATGCTCTCGGTACCACCCGAAGTGAACACTCCGACTGTGTCGCCGTCGCCGCCGAGGAGCTGGCACACCGAAGTGATCACGTCGTTCTGCATCCGCTTGAGGCTGGGGAACGCGTCGGTGTTGAGGGCGTTCTCCGACGAGTAGCGGGAGTACGCCTCGAGCGCGAGCGCGTAGATCTCAGGACCCGGGTAGTACGCGAGGCTGAAGGCGCGTCCGTCCTTCCAGCGAAGGTCGCCATCACGGAACGATTCGAGCTGTTCGAGCACCGCACGGGCGTCTTCGCCTTGGGCCGGGATTGCCATGCGGCGGTACCGTACTCATCGTGACTGCCGAAGACACGCCCCACCCCGAATCGCCGAGCTACGTGTACGACGAACTGAGCTTGTTCTCCGAGAACGCGAGCGAGGCCGAGCTGGTTTGGGCGGGAGCACCCGACGTGAAGCGCGTCGAAGTCCTCGTCGATCCCGCGCACGGCCGCCGGGTCCGAGGGCTGGTCTGGGGGCCGGGTGGCCCGGAGATCGTGCTCGTACACGGCGGCGCACAGAACGCCCACACCTGGGACACCACGCTGCTCGCGTTGCGGCGTCCGGCGCTCTGTCTCGACCTGCCCGGGCACGGCCATAGTGACTGGCGGGACGACCAGGCCTACTCGCCTGCTTCCATGGCCGATGATCTCGCCGTTGCCATCCGAGCGCTTGCACCCGACGCTGCGTGCGTGGTCGGCATGTCACTCGGTGGCATCACCGCACTCGAGCTCACCGACCGCCACCCCGCACTCGTGCGCAAGCTCGTGCTCGTCGACGTGACGCCGGGCGTTACCGCTGAGAAGGCCAAAGCGATCATCGACTTCATTTCCGGTCCCCAGTCGTTCCCGAGCTTCGCCGAGCTGCTGGCCCGCACGGTTGAGCACAATCCCACACGTGCCGTGTCGTCGCTTCGCCGCGGCATCCTTCACAACGCGCATCGCAATGCCGACGGGTCGTGGAGCTGGAACTACGACCGGCGCACACCGCATGCTCGCGCCGCCGACGGCGCATCGTTGCTATGGGATGCCGTCAGCCGCATCTCGGTGCCTGTCGCGCTGCTGCGGGGCGCGCGGTCGCCGGTGGTCGATGACGCCGATGTGGCTGAGTTCCTCCGCCGCCAGCCGACAGCACGCGTCGAAGTGGTCGCCGACGCGGGGCACAGCATCCAGGGCGATCAGCCGGTCGAGCTCGCCCGTCTGCTGGCGGACATGCTGCGCTGAAAGCCGGTCGCCGCCCTGCGCTCGGTTACGCGTTACGCACCAGCGCCGCGAGCGGACCCGGAGGAGCGTGGCGAACGGGACGTGAAGCTCGACGTCGATCGTCCATTCCCCCGCGGGTCGGGTACCGGTCGGTGGAGTGCTGCGGCCGCGTCGAGCGCCGCTTCGGTGGTCGCGGGATGCCAGAGGTGGCGCAGCGCTCGGCGTAGCCCATCGGCCGGTGTCATCGGCGTGAAGCTACGAAGGAAGGTCACTCCGGAATGTCCCCCCTGTGAACGCTGCATTGCGAGCGCGTACACACCAGCGGCATGTCGACTGAGGAGCGGGACCCCACCGACGGACTGACTCAGCCTCAAAGCACCGTTTTGGTGTCGGTTTGATGGGTGTGGGCGGTTTGCGGGGTGATGGTATGTGCGCGTAGGATTTCTGGTGGTGTGGGGGCGTGGTGGGTGAGCCGGGCTTGGTGGTGGCGGGTTTTCGTCGGCCAGGAGCGCCTCAGGGGGCGGGCCGGTGCCGCTGGTCAGGCGGCGAGGCGCACGGTGCGGAGCTGCTCGAGGATGCCGGTGAATGTCGTGGCCCAGGGCCAGCGGGTGGGGAGATGGAGCGTGTAGCGGCGGGCGGAGTGGGCCATGCGCCCGGGTGTGGCGATGAGTCGGCGGCGGGTGGTGGCACCGGTGATGAGTTCGGCTTGGCTGGTGCCGATGATCATTGTCCAGCGGGTGAGGTTGTGGGCGAGGGCTGCGAGGCAGAGCCATGCGCCGTTGGCGTTGAACCGGCCCGAGGGGCAGTGGCCGAGGCCATTGTCTTTCAGGTCACGGATGGCGAGCTCAACAACGGCATGGGCGCGGTGGTGGAGGTCTTCGTCACGGAGCTGGCCGGTGCGGTTCGTCACGAACGCGTGGTGGTCCCAGGTCGGGAAGAGCGGTTGGGTGTGTTGGAGAGCGTGACATTTCGGGGGAGGTTGACAGGGGGCTCATAGTGCTTTTGTGCTGCGTCTTCGGTTGGTGGTTCGGGCTGTGAGTCCGTTGATCGTTCGTGTTGTCGAGGTCACGGCCGTCGCGACGCTGGCGATGTTGGACGAGGTGCTGGCGGCGTGTCTCGGGTGGTCCGGGGAGGACGTCTCGATGTTCACGGTGAGAGCGGTCAGCTACAGCGGTAATCCGCTTGTCGGCGCGTTGCCGACGCGCGGTGTGATGGTCGGATCGTTGGGCTTGCGGGCCGGTGAACGTTTCACATGGTGTCCTGATCTCACGTCTGGCTGGATGGTCGATGTCCGGGTCGAAGCCTTCAGCGACGCCGATGACGTTCGCGTCGGCGTGGGCGTTCGGTGTGTGTCTGGGCGGCGGGCTGGTCCGCCGGTGTGGTGTCGCAGCCCTGCCGAGTTCTATGGGTGGGAGGCCGAGCACAATTTCGGCGAGTTCATCGATTGCCTGTCCGGGATGATCGACGCTCGCGATCGTGGTGACGTTGTGATTGGTGAACGGCTGGCTGGTATTGCGGCTTGGGTGGTGCGGGATCGTTTCGATAAAGCTCGGGTGAACATTGCGCTCGGCTCGTTGGAGGTCCGCTCATGCGTTTCATCATCCAGGTCCGCATAGAACACTCGGATTCCGACGACCTCGATTCCGGGGATGTCGATGGTCGTGTGGTCGATGTCGCGGTTGTGGAACGTCACGGCGTTTCGATGCCCACGCTCGGGTTGAGTACCGACGACGCGAAGACCCTTCTTGCTGGTGTTCAGGACACCGTCATTGCCGAGCAGTGCGCCGCAGCACTCACGACGGCCGATAGCTGTGGTGATTGTGGGCGACGGTTCGCGCACAAAGAGTTCCGCCGGCTGATTGTTCGGAGCCTGTACGGGCGGCTCAGTATCGTGTCGCCGCGCTGGTGGAGCTGTCCATGTGATGGCTCCTTGAAACGTCGATCGTTCACGCCGCTCGCAACATTGTTGCCGGGGCGTTCGACACCAGAGTTGGGTTTGGTTGAAGCGAAACTTGCTGCCCACATGTCCTATGACGCGACCGGTCGGCTGCTTGGCGAGCTGTTCCCGGTCGGCAGACGCATCGACGGGACCGAAGCCCGCCGCCACGTGTACGCGATCAGCGAACGACTCGACACGGAGATCACAGCTACGGGTCACGAGGCACCTCTTGTCGCGGTCCCGGTCGAGATGATGGCCGCGTTGCCTGTTCCGGACATGCCGCTCGTGGTCACGATCGACGGCGGCTATGTCCATTCGAGCGAACAAACCCGGCGAAGTGATGGATGGTTCCAAGCCGTGTGTGGAACCGTGACCCGTCACGATGGAACGGTGCGTCGTTTCGGGTTCGTGCCGAACGTCGATGAACACCCGAGACGACGCATCCATGAGACGTTGATTGCGCAGGGCATGGCTTCGAATCAGCTCGTCACGTTCCTATCCGACGGGGCCGATGACCTCGCCCGGTGGACCGCCCAACAGAACCCGACAGCAGAGTACGTGCTCGACTGGTTCCACGTCACGATGCGATTCACCGTGCTGCTCAACACCATGAAAAGCCTCCGCGATGATGCCGACGACGAGGACGTCACCGGCATCGCCGACATCCTCCGCGCTGACGTCCAAAGCGCGAAATGGCATTTGTGGCACGGCAACATCCATCGAGCCTCCGAGCTCCTCGAAGACACCGATCTTGGCCTTG
>JAYTFI010000758.1:0-2490 GCA_043734485.1 Acidimicrobiales bacterium
CTCATGCGGCCGCGCGGGCCGTATCGACAATCGGCACGGTCTGCGGAGGCGGAGGGCCGATGTATCGGGCGCTGGGCCGGATGATCTTGTTGTCGGCGGCCTGCTCCAAGATGTTGGCGCACCATCCGATCACCCGGCTCGAGGCGAACGTGGGCGTGAACATCTCCCGCGGGATGCCGCACTGCTCCATCACCACACCCGCATAGAACTCGACGTTCGTGCGCAGCTGCCGGCCCGGTTTGAGCTCGTCGAGCAGCTCGATCACACGGCGTTCGACGAGCACTGCGAAGTCGACCAGCGACCCACCGAGCCGCTGGGCGACCGAGCGCATGAGCAGGGACCGGGGGTCATCGGTCTTGTAGACGGCGTGGCCGAAGCCCATCATCTTCTCCCCGGCCAGCACGCGAGGCCGGACCCAATCGTCGATGTGCTCGGGCGAGCCGATCTCGTCGAGCGCGTCGAGCGCGCGGCTGGGCGCACCGCCATGCCACGGACCGCTCAGCGCGCCGACCGCTCCGACGACGGCGGCGCCCAGATCGGCACCGGTGGAGGCGATCACCCGAGCAGTGAAGGTCGACGCGTTGAACCCGTGGTCGATGGTCGTGATGAGGTACTGCTCGATGGCCCGGGCCCGCTCGGACGAGGGCACGGTACCTTCGAGCATGTAGAGGTAGTTCTGTGCGTACCCGAGGTCGAACCTTGGAGCGATGGGCTCACGCCCGTTGCGCAGCCGGTGCAGCGCGGTGAGCAGTGTCGGGGTGACGGCGCACAACCGCATGGCGTCGGCGCGCCGCTGGGTTTCGTCGATGTCGATGTTCGGCCGCATCCCGCACACCGACCCGACCAGCGAGAGTGCTGTGCGCAGGCCGTCGAGGGGGAGGAACGTCTCGCCCGCCGAGGCGATCGCGGGCAACACGGCGAGGACGGTGGGCGGCACCTCCTGGAGCGAGCGGATCTCGGCCACGAATGCGTCGCGTTGGTCGGGCGACGGCAGCTCACGCTCGAACATCAGGTGCCAAACGTCCTCGAGTGACCGCTTCTCGGCCAGCTCCACGGCGTTGTATTGGCGGTAATGGTAAAAGCCCTCCTGTCCCCGTACGTCGCCGACCTCGGTCTCCGACACGACGACGCCCTTCAGCCCGCGAGGCACGTCGATCGCGCTGCCGACGAGCGGCATGATCTGTGCGATGCGCATCAGGTCGCGCATGCTTACGACACCGACGACCTCGCCGTCGTGGGTGACAGGCATGTGCCGGTAGCCGCGCTCGCGCATCAGCTCGAGAGCGGTGGTGATGTCGACGTCAGGGTCGATGGTGTCCGGGTCGTCAGTCATCCACTCCGACACCATTGCGCTGTCGGTCGGGTCGCCGGTCGAGGCCATACGCAGGAGGTCGCGCTCGGTCAGGATGCCGACCGGCCGTGTATGTGATCCCTCAGCGGTGACGATCACCGAGCCGACACGGTGTGCGTACATCCGAGCGGCAGCGGAAGCGACCGTGTCTTGCTCGTCGGCGGTCACGACGGGCTGGGTCATCACGTCGCGGACAGTTCGGTTCATCTCTCGACCGTCGCGCCTATTGAGTTGATTGTCAATGTTGATTGAATCAATATGTATCGCTGTCGACGCTAAGCTGGCCCGATGTCGCTTCTCACTACAGCGGAAGCCGCCGCTCGCCTCGGCGTGAAGAACGAGACGCTCTACGCGTACGTCAGCCGCGGGTTGATCGGCCGGATGCGCTCGGACGACGGCCGCTCGTCCCGCTTCGAATCGGACGAGGTCGACGCCATCGTCCGCACGCGAAGGGGGGGGCCGGTCGCCGGCGATCAACCGGGGTCGCCGATCGCCGGCATGGTCATCGCAACCGACGTCACCACCCTTCACCCCGACGGTGTCCGGTTCCGGGGCCGGAACGCAGCCGTATGTGCACGTACGATGACGTTCGAGTCGACCGCCGAGTGGCTCTGGAGCGGCCTCGAACCAGGGCCGTCAGTCACCTGGGCGTCCGATCCGACGGTCGTCGCAGCAGCCGTCCGGGCGTCACGGCTGCTCCCATCCGGTGCGCTGCTTCCCGACCATCTGCGGGTGATGACTGCGGTGATCGCGGCCCGCGACCCAATGCGTTTCGACCCTCGGCCCGAGGCGTTCATGGCGGCAACGCGCTCGCTCCTGGCCGCACTGGTCGACGCACTGCCGCTGCGGAGACCCGGCGCACCGCCGAAGCTGCGACTCGGTGAGCAGGCGATCACCGGCAGCCTGGCCGCCCGTCTCTGGATCCGGCTGTCTCCACTGCGGCCCGACCCCGGCGCCCTTGGGGCCATGAACGGCGCGATGGTGATGCTGGCCGATCACGAGCTGGCTACCTCGACGTTCGGTGTGCGCGTCGCCGCCTCCACCCGCGCCGATCCCTATGCGTGCATATCAGCTGGCCTGGGTGTGCTGGCCGGTCCTCTGCATGGCTCCGCCAGTGCTGCGGTCCACCACTT
Organism: Acidimicrobiales bacterium; assembly: GCA_043734485.1. GTDB lineage: Bacteria > Actinomycetota > Acidimicrobiia > Acidimicrobiales > JANYDT01 > JAYUDQ01. The sequence goes on from JAYTFI010000758.1 coordinate 2,485, forward strand.
GCTGGT
>JAYTFI010000759.1:0-2032 GCA_043734485.1 Acidimicrobiales bacterium
GCCGTGAATGTTCCTGTCGCAGCTTTCGGGTGCAGTGTCAGCTGGGTGATACCCGAGGTCGGTACGTGCGTCGTCTCGACGACGGTGGCGACGACCGGGCTCGTCGCCGACGGGGACGTATGCGCCGTTGTGCCGGTGCGTGCTCGGTGCTTGCGAGCGTCGGAGCCCGAGGCGAAGAGCCCACCGACGATGACGAGCACGAGGGCCGTGATGGCCAGCACCGCGCCGGGCCGACGCGTCGACCTCGACACAATGGTCGACACCCGACCGTCTATTCGATCTGGGTGCGCGCGGAGGGGCTCTCGGGACACGGCCAGAGCGTACGGTCTCACCGCCCGGCTGGTGGTCTCCCGCCGCCGCTCGCCATACTGCGCTCCATGCCTCCCGAAGACGACCTCGCCGAGCGCCTCTCCCGACTCCTGGGCGGCGCCCGCATCGACGGCCTGCGGCGCCTGTCGGGCGGCGCGAGCCGTGAGACGTGGTCCTTCGACGCGATCGGCGCGGACGGCACGCGCCAGGCGCTGATCCTGCGGCGCGACCCGCCCGGCGCGGTGCGGGTCGGCGGCATGCCCCTCGAGGCCCGCATGTTCCGAGCCGCGGCTGCTGCGGGCGTGCCCGTTCCGAGGCTGCACGCCAGCGGCGCCGCCGACGAGGCGCTGCTCGGAACCGGCTTCCTCGTCATGGACCGCATCGAGGGCGAGACGATCGCACGCAAGATCCTGCGCGACGACGAGTATGCGCTCGCCCGCACGGTGACGGTCGGCCAGATGGGCGCCGCGCTGGCCCGTCTCCACGCGGTGCCGCCCGAGTCGATCGAGGGCATCGAACCCAGCGACGAAATGACGAAGTACCGCAGCACCCTCGACGAGTCCGGCTATCCGTCACCGGCCTTCGAGCTTGCCTTCCGGTGGCTCGAGGCGAACCGGCCGACGGACCGCCCGACCACGGTCGTGCACGGCGACTTCCGTCTCGGCAACGTGATCATCGGGCCGGAGGGCCTGGTCGCCGTCCTCGACTGGGAGCTCGCCCACATCGGCGACCCGATGGCCGACTTCGGCTGGCTGTGCTCACGGGTGTGGCGCTTCGGCGGTCCCGGTCCGGTCGCCGGCATGGGCAGCTACGACGAGCTGTTCGCGGCGTATGAGGCCGCCGGTGGGGCGAAGGTCGACCCCGAGGTGGTGCGCTGGTGGGAGACGCTCGGCACGCTGATGTGGGGCGTGATGTGCGTGATGCAGGGGACAGCGCACACGAGCGGTGCGATCCGCTCGGTCGAGCTGGCTGCGATCGGGCGGCGCGCGGCCGAGCAGGAGCATGACGTCCTCGACCTGCTCGGCGTGCCCTCCATCCCCGCACCGGCCGTGCCTCCCGCACCGACGGGCTATGACCTGATCGGCTTCCCCAGCGCCCGTCAGCTGCTCGAGGCACTCCGGGAGTACATCGAGCGCGACGTGATGCCGGCGACTGAAGGCCGGGTGCAGTTCCATGGCCGGGTCGCCGCCAACGTCGTGAGCATCGTCGATCGTGAGCTCGCGCTCGGGCCCGAGCTCGTACGCGCGCATATGGAGGGGATCGCCGCCTTTGGCGTCGCAGACGAGGCGGGTCTCGCCGCGGCCATCCGCTCGGGAGCGCTCGACGATCGCCTTGACGAGGTCGGCGTGTTCGTCCGCCGGATCGTCACAACCCGCGTCACCATTGCCAACCCCAGGTACGCGGGCCGATGACCGGGGCGCGGCGGGTGTCGCTGTCGTCCATGCTCATCCCTCCAGCGAGGTACTCGAGTACGTCGTACACCGTTATCCGTGTACCGACGAAGGACGGCTTCTCGCCTCGCACGCCCGGCCGCACGTCGATGAGCGTCAACAGGTCCACGGCTCACGGACTACCGGTCAGCGCGAGCCGGGATCCGGTCAATCAATCGTTCGGGATCTCCTCGACGGGATCGGCCAGGAGGCGTTCGGTCGAGACGGCCTCCCAGAACGAGAACGACGTGCCGATGATCGTCGAGATGAACTCATCGAGGATCATCTGCGTG
>JAYTFI010000760.1:0-5413 GCA_043734485.1 Acidimicrobiales bacterium
GTGCTGTTCGAGGCCTACGGCGCGAGTGAGTCGGGCACGTTGTGCGCCATCTCGTCGGCCGATTGGCTCGCGCACCCTGGCTCGGTAGGGCGGTGCACACCCGGCTTCACGGTGACCGTGCTGGACGACGACGGCAACGAAGTGGCGACCGGAACGTCCGGGCGGCTGTTCTTCGTCGACAACTCCGGCCGGGGGATCGTGTACCACAACGACCCCGCGAAGACGGGTTCGGTGCATGTCCGCCCGGGCGTGTTCACCATCGGCGAGGTGGGCTACGTCGACGAGGACGGGTTCGTCTTCATAACCGATCGGACGAGTGACATGGTCGTCTCCGGTGGCGTGAACGTCTACCCAGCCGAGGCGGAGCAGGCACTGATCCAGCACCCGGCGGTCCGCGACTGCGCCGGCATCGGCGTACCCAACGCGGACCTCGGCGAAGAGCTGAAGATGCTTGTCGAGTTGGAGAACGGCGCTGTACCCCCGACGACGGATGCGCTCGCGGCGTTCTGTCGTGAGCGCCTCGCCGGCTACAAATGCCCGCGCACTTTCGACATCGTCGAGTCGGTCGGCCGCACGATCATGGGCAAGCTCGACAAGCGGGCGCTGCGCCGGCCGTACTGGCCCAGCGACCGCACCATCGGCTGAAACTGCGCCGAGGACGGATCAAGGCCGGGAGTGAGGCGTCAGCGCGTCTCCGGCATCAGTACGTTGTCCCAGACGTCGGCGAGGACCCGCTGCTCGGCGTCGGTGACCTTCGACAGAAACAGATCGCGGATCCCACCCAGATGGATGCGTCCGGCCTTGACGAACATCTTGCGCCCCTCGCGGGTGAGCACGGCGTGCTGCCGGCGGCCGTCTTCCGGGCAGGGGCTGCGCTCGACGTACCCGCGCTTTACCAGCCGGTCGACGAGCCGGGTGACGCCGCTCGGCGTCAGCAGCACGAGGTCAGCCAGCTCGGTCATGGCGATGCGCCTATCGGGGTGTTCATTGAGATGCAGCAGGACTTCGTACTCGCTCATATCGAGCTGGTACTCCGCCTCCAGGTGACCAGCCATCTCGACCATGAGGTGGCGATGGGCGCGCATGAACCCTCGCCAGGCCCGCAGCTCGACGGGCGTGAGCGTTGCTGGCGGCTTCCCGCGGGGCATCTTCGGCTGCATGCTGATCCTAACTTTTACTTGACCGAGCAAAGGATAATGGATAATACTTGCTCACACAAACGTTTCATCAACAGCTTCATCCGACAACAAAGGAATCTTCTCATGGCTCTCCCCCTCGCCACCGGAACCTGGAACATCGACAAGTCGCACAGCGCAGTCGAATTCAGCGTCAGGCACCTCGGCCTCACCAACGTGCGCGGCCGCTTCGATACATTCGACGGCGCCATCGTCGTGGGCGACGCCCTCGCCGACACGAAGGTCAACGCCGTCATCCAGTTGTCGTCCATCAACACCAACAGCGCCGATCGCGACGCCCACCTCAAGGGCACCGACTTCTTCGGTGTCGAGACCCATACCGACATGGTGTTCGAAAGCACCGGAATCGAAGGAAGCGGCGACGAGTACAAGCTGCACGGCAACCTGACGATGCGCGGCATCACCAAACCGATCACGCTCGATGTCGAGTTCGGCGGCGTCGAGGCCAGCCCGTTCGACAAGAAGCCCCGTGCCGGCTTCTCGGCCGAAGGCAGCGTCAGCCGCAAGGACTTCGGCATCGACTTCAACGTGCCCCTCGGCGGCGACAAGCTGATGGTCGGCGACAAGATCAAGATCAACCTCGAGCTCGAGCTGCTTCCTCCGGTCTGAAGCTGTGCGGCGACTGGGGCGCCGAGGGTGAGTGTGCCAGGGAGGAGCGTGCGACGGAAGGGCGCCTCGAATCCCCGCAGAGGCGCACGCGGTCGGGTGCCGAAGCGCAGCGGAGGCGGGGCCCGACCGCCTAATAACCCAGCCGGTCGAGCGCGGCCGAACGGCGCTGCCAGTCCTTGTCCACCCTTACGAAGAGCTCCACGTAGGCACCCGGTTCGAGCTGTGCTCGCACCGCGGTGCCTACTGCTTTGAGCACCGAACCGTTCTTCCCGATCACGATCGGCTTCTGCGAGTCCCGCTCGACCAGAATCTCGACCCGCACGAACGGGCCCCGGCCTTCGCGCTCCTCCCATTCCGTCACCCGGCAGGCGATTGAATGCGGGAGCTCCTCGGCCGTGCGCGCGAGCAGCTGCTCGCGCACCAGCTCGGCCACCCAGAACGACTCGGGCGTGTCGCCGAGCATGTCCGCCGGGTAGAACTGCGGGCCGGGCGCCAGTCGGTCGATGAGGGCCTGGACGAATACGTCGATCCCTTCTCCCGTCGTGGCTGACACGGGGAAGTACTCACTGAACTCGAACTCGGCCGACCGGCGCAGCTGGTTGAGCACCTCGACCCGGTTGGCGATGTCGATCTTGTTCACCACGAGAATCGAGTTCTTCGGGGCCCGCGCGGCGACGAAACGATCGCCCTTGCCGAAGGGCATGGTCGCGTCGATCAGCACGCAGACTACATCGACGTCTCCGATCGTCGATGTGGCCGCCTCGTTCGAGCGTTCACCGAGGAGTGATCGAGGACGGTGGATGCCCGGCGTGTCGACGAACACGATCTGGGCGTCGGGCAGGGTGAGCACGCCGCGAATCTGCGTGCGGGTGGTCTGCACCTTGTCGCTGACGATCGACACCTTCGTGCCCAGGATGCGATTCAGCAGCGTCGACTTGCCGACGTTCGGCCGGCCGACCAGCGACACGAAGCCGGACCGGTACGTACTCACTCCTCGCCGGCTTCGTCTTGGCCCTCGGGCACCTTCGTGATCCGCACCCGTCCGATGCGTCGGCCCTTGACCTTCTCGGCCCGAAGCTGGTGGCCGTCGTAGACGACCGTCTCCCCCTCATGCGCCACATGGCCTAGGCGGTTGAACAGCAGCCCACCCACCGTGTCCCAGTCCTGGTTCGACCATTCCACGTCGAGCAGCTCGTTCAGCTCATCGGTGAGCATCGAAGCCGTGACCCGGACATCTCCGTTCGGGAGCCGCTCGATCTGCGGGTCCTCGACGTCGAACTCGTCGACGATCTCGCCGATCAGCTCCTCGATGAGATCTTCGAGCGTGACGAGCCCGGCCGTGCCTCCGTACTCGTCGAGCACGATGGCCATGTGGAACTTCTGCGCCTGCATCTCGCGCATCAGATCGGTGACGTTCTTTGATTCGGGACTGAATCGTGCCGGGCGAGTGATGGTCGCAACCGGCTGGTTCTGCTTCCCGTCACGCTGCGCCCGCATCAAGTCTTTGGCGTAGACGATGCCGACGATGTCGTCCCTCGACTCGCGGATCACCGGAATTCTGCTATAGCCCGCGGCGATCGCCACTTCCATCGCGTCGTCAACCGAGCGGCTTGCGTCGACCGTGGTCATATCCGTGCGGGGCTTCATGACCTCACGCACGACGGTGTCGCCGAATTCGATGATCGAATGGATCATCGAGCGTTCGTCCTTCTGGATGACGTCCTCGTCGAGGGCGGCATCGGCGAGTGCGAGAAGCTCCTGTTCCGAGGTGGTGGGCAGGTCGTCGAGCTTGCCTTTCACGAGGGCATTCGCGATCACGATCAGCAGCCGCTGAATGAGTCGAACCGGCGGGAAACGGGTAACGAGATTGATGGGGCCGGCCACGAGCAGCGCAGCGCGGTCCGTGTGCTTGACGGCATAGTCCTTCGGCACGAGCTCGGCACCGACGAAGATCACCACGGCCTCGGCCAGGATTCCGATGAGGATGCCCCAGCTCCCGAACGGCTGCTCGAGAAGGCGGGGCACGATGAAGCCGATCACCAAGTGGCAGACGAGGAGCATGAACAGGAGCGCGTGCAGCCAGTTGTCGTGGCTTTCCACCAATTTGCGCAGCGTGGCGCCGCCTCTTCGGCCTTCATCCTCGAGCGCTCCGGCTCGTATTCTCGACATGCGTGTCAGTGATGTCTCAGCCATGGCGAAGAATGCGGAGACTCCCAAAAGAACGAAAACGATCACAATCTGCGCGATTGCGGGTCCATCGAGCGTGAAACCTTCAGCTGCGAGCATACTCATTCGCCGTTCACTGTCGGCGAGATGCGGTGGAAGCGGTCGAGCAGCTGCTGCTCTCTAGCCTCCATGATCTCCGCCTCCTCGTCGTCCATGTGGTCCATCGACAGCAGGTGCAAGATGCCGTGGACCACAAGAAGCGCGAGCTCGTCATCGAGCGAACCTGAATGGCCGACGCCTTGATGTTCGGGTGCGTTCCGAGCGGCCACGGTCGGACAGATGAGCACGTCGCCGAGCATCAACGGCGCGTCGTCGTCCGTGTCGTCGTCGTCGAACATGTCGACCGGACCCGATGCGCCGAGGGCCACACGGGCCGAAGGCGCGGCCTCCTCGTCGATCGGGAACGACAGCACGTCGGTCGGACCCGTCTTCCCCATGAAGCGCTCGTTCAGCGCGGCAATGGCCGGCTCGTCCACGAAGAGCAGGCACATCTCGACCTCCGAGTCGACCCCTTCCGCGTCCAGCACCTGCGCGGCCAGGCGGCGCCATCGGTCGACATCGACCTCGACGGCGTCCTGCTCGTCAGCAACGAAGACATCGACGTAGCCCGGGCGCGAACCAGCCGGTTCGGATGCCGCGTCGTCGCTCATGCCCGACCCTCCGCCGTGGCCCGCTCGTAGGCATCGACAGTGCTCGACCGCGTCATGCCCGACCCTCCGCCGTGGCCCGCTCGTAGGCATCGACGATGTCGGCCACGATCTTGTGCCGCACGACGTCGCCGCGGGTGAGCTGCACGAAGGCCAGGCCTTCGATCTTGCCGAGGATCTTCTCGAGGCCGGCGAGGCCGCTGCGGTCGCCTCGGAGGTCGACCTGCGTGACATCCCCGGTGATGACGGCCTTCGAGCCGAAGCCGATGCGGGTGAGGAACATCTTCATCTGCTCGGGCGTGGTGTTCTGTGCCTCGTCGAGGATGATGAAGCTGTTGTTGAGCGTGCGGCCGCGCATGAACGCGAGTGGCGCCACCTCGACGTTGCCCTTCTCCAGCAGCTTCTGCGTGCCGTCGGTGTCGACCATGTCGTAGAGCGCGTCGTACAGCGGGCGTAGGTACGGATCGACCTTGGCCATGAGATCGCCGGGTAGGAAGCCCAGGCGCTCGCCGGCCTCGACCGCCGGCCGCGTGAGGATGATGCGATCGACGCGCTTGGCCTGGAAGGCCTGCACCGCCATGGCCACGGCGAGCCACGACTTGCCGGTACCTGCAGGACCGATGCCGAACGTGATGACGTTCTTCGCGATGGCTTCGACGTACCGCTTCTGGCCGCTCGACTTCGCGCGGATCGGCACGCCCTTCGACGTGCGCAGGATCTGCGTGGTGAGCACTT
>JAYTFI010000761.1:0-1760 GCA_043734485.1 Acidimicrobiales bacterium
GCGGCTGCGCATCGGCTGCCGCTGACGTTGGTGGCAGCGGGGGCCGTCGACGGCCTTCGGGTCGACCACCCCGACGGTCTCCTCGACCCCGAGGGCTACTTCCAGGAGCTCGCACGACAGGCCGGCGGCGCCTGGATCGTGGCCGAGAAGATCCTTCTCGGCGACGAGCAGCTTCGCAAGTGGCCCGTCGCCGGAACCACCGGGTACGACTACGCCGCGCTGGCCACAGGGCTACTCGTCGATCGGGGCGCAGCCGGCTACTTCGCCGCCATCCGCAGTCGCATCGAGGGTCTCGATGCGACTGACGAACACTCCTTCGACGCGGTCGCTCATGAGGCCAAGCGCGAGATGCTGGACGAGATCCTCGCGTCGGAGGTCGGACGGCTGGTGGCCCGCGTTCGCGACGTGTGCCGCGGGCACCGGGCCCATCGCGATCACACCCGCGCCGAGATCCGAACCGTCGTCACGGCCCTTCTCGTCGAGCTGGACGTGTACCGAAGCTATGTACGCACAGGATCTCCGACAGGTGAGGCCGACCGCACCATCATCGGGGTTGCCGCCGACCGGGCCGCGGCCCGCCATCCGGTGTCCGCAGAGCTCGTGGGCTTCGTCGCTTCCATGCTGCTGCTCGACGTGCCGGGCGATCTTGCCGCCGAGGTGGCGACGCGCTTCCAGCAGCTGTCGGCTCCGGTGACGGCGAAGGGCGTAGAGGACACCGCGACGTACCGTTTCGTGGAGATGCTGGCGCTGAACGACGTCGGCGGCGATCCGGGGAGGTTCGGCATCAGCGTCGGCGAGTTCCACGCCCACAACGAGCGCATCCAGGCCGACTGGCCGCGGTCGATGACCGCACTCTCGACGCATGACAGCAAGCGCAGTGAGGACGTCCGGGCCAGGCTTGCCGCGCTCACATGGATGCCCGATGCGTGGAGCGCGACGCTCGACGTGCTGCACTCGCGGCTCCGCATGAACGTGCCTGCCGAGAAGTCGATCGAACCCCGCGGCGAGCATTTCATCCTCCAGACGTTGGCCGGGGCCTGGCCGATCTCGCGTGAACGTATGCACGCGTACGTCCTGAAGGCGGCGAGGGAGGCGAAGATCAGTACGTCATGGATCAACCGTGTTGACGCATACGAGTCGGCGCTCGGCCGTGTGGTCGACGCCATCTACGACGATGCAGGCAGCACCGCGATCCTGGATCGGCTCGAGGCCGACATCGACCCAATCGCCCACGACCTGAGCATCGCCCAAAAGGCCCTGCACCTCATGAGCCCCGGTGTTCCTGACGTCTACCAGGGTGCCGAGCTACTGACCGATGCTCTGGTCGATCCCGACAACCGCCGACCGGTCGACTTCCGACACCGTGCCGATTTGCTCGCGACGATCGGTGCCGACTGCCGGCCGGGCGCGCTCGGCACGTTCGCGCCGACGCTCCGAAAGCTCGTCGTCACCCGTTCGCTCCTCCTCCTACGTCGTGAGCAACCGCAGGTATTCGGCGCCGACTCGACCTACACACGCCTGAACGTGGATGGACCGGGTGCGGATCGCATCGTCGCCTTCGGCCGCGGGCACCAGGCCGTTGTCCAGTCCGCTGTCCAGGCGCTGATCCTGGCCCGCATCGGGCCGCCTGAGCGCTGCGACCTCGCGGCGACGTCCGTTGCCCTGCCCGACGGTTCTTGGCGCAACCGTTGGACAGATGCCGTCGACCACGGACGCGTCAGCGTCGAAACGTTGCTCCGCCAGGATCCGGTCGCCGTCCT
>JAYTFI010000762.1:0-13756 GCA_043734485.1 Acidimicrobiales bacterium
TGCACCGCCGGTCGAAACCGCGATCGTAACGACACCCTGACGATGGACGGCGGGCAGGATGAACGCACAGCGGTCAGGATCGTCGGCTGCATTGACCCAAACACCAAGGCGCTCACCATCATCGAAGACGGCCTGCTGGACGGCTGTGTCGTTCGTGGCCGTGATGACGAGGCGGACGCCCGCAAGGTCAGCCGACGCGTACGGTCGGCGCTCGATGGTGACCATTTCCGCGTGCTCAGCGACGAAGGCTGTCATCTCGGTGCTGACATCGGGTGCGACCACCCGTACGACAGCGCCCTCCCGGACCAGTCCTTCGACCTTTCGGGTGGCGATCGGTCCGGCACCCACGACGAGAACGACCCGTCCGCGCAGATCGAGCATCACGGGGTACACGGGCGTCAGCCGACCTTACTGACGGACACTTCGATAACCGCGCCTTCCGAATCCGAAGCCAACGGTGAGCCGATGCGCGGATCGGTTCGGCCGGGCTCTCTGCCGCGCTTGCCGGTCACCGTCGACAGCACCGCGCCGGCAGCGACCATGGTGGCGAGGCCGCCCACGTAGAAGGGCCAGCGCGGGGACAGGGCCGAGATCAGGGCCCCGGAGATGAGCGCCCCGATTGGCGTGGTCCCGAAGAACCCGATCGAGAACAAGCTCATCACCCGCCCGAGCATGGCCGGCTCGGTCTCGCGTTGAAGCACCGACTGGGTCAGTGTCGTGAATGCGGTCGACACGGTTCCGACGACGCAACCGAAGATCGCCCACGACGTGAACGTCGGCAGGAATCCCCAGGCGACAAGAAGGACACCGAACACGGTGCCGGCAAAGGCGAGGTGACGGACCGTGGGGGCCCGCAGCCCAGCGACGAGGATTCCGGCGATCAACGCGCCGACGGCGCTGAGAACCTGGGCAAACGCGAGCCCGGTCGCGCCCTGGTGGAACTCGAACTTCGTCATCGCGGGAACTGTTGTCTGGAAGTTGTACGCCATCGTGCCGGCCACGAACAGCACGATCAACGTGGCCCGGATGACCGGCATGCGTCGTGCGTACTCGAAGCCCTCCCGAAGCTGACCTTTGAGGCGCGAGCTCTGCCGACGGGCGAACATGGCAGCCCGATCGAGCCTGAGAAGCGCACCGACCACCACGACGTACGAGATCGCATTTACGAAGAAGCACGCGCCCGTACCGATTGTCGCGATCAATACACCGGCAATGGCCGGACCGACGAGGCGCGACAGTGGGGCCAGGAGCGCGTTCAGGGCGACAGCATTGGCCAGCTCGCCAGGGCCCGCGAGCTCATAGAGGAACGCCTGCGCCGCGGGTCGCTCGAACGGCCCCACCATCCCGAGAGCGAAGGCGAAGACGCCGACCCAGATGATCGTGACGCGATGCGCAACGACCATCGTTCCCAGACCCGCGGCACAGCACATTGAGACGAAAGATGTGGCCAGGAGCAGGCGCTGGTTGTCGAATCGATCGGCGAGCACCCCGCCCCACGAGCCGAGCACAAGGAGCGGGAGGAACTGGAGGGCGACGATCACGCCGAGGGTCGTGCCGCTATTGGTCATCTTCAGCACGAGCCACGACTGCGCCACGATCTGGACGAAGCTGCCGATCAACGAGATGCTCTGACCGATGAAGTACACCCGGAAATTGGGGACGCCCAGCGACTGGAACCGACGGTTGAATCCCGAACCCGGCGTGCCCGTCATTGCCGGCGACCCTATGCCACGTCAACTCGAAGGCTCACCCGGCCCGTCGGTGCGGAGGGCCTGCGGATCGGCGTGCCCGGGGCGGGGGTCGAACCCGCACGACCTTTCGGCCCGGGCGGTTTAAGCGCCCTGCGTCTGCCATTTCGCCACCCGGGCCAGGATCGAGAGCCCCATGCTGCAGCCGACGAACACCAGATGGAAGCGTAGACCCAGGAACAATCGCGAAGCCGGCGGATGCACGCCTCATGCGGCGAGGCGGCGCGTTGACCCGACCGGGGCGACCCGCAACGGCCTCTGGTGTGCGCTCGCTACGTCGTTTGCGAGCAAGTGCGCGATGGCTGCGCTCCGCAATTCGTCGACGACGCCGGCTGCCGCGGACCCCGAACACGGGCCTGGCTCGGGGTTCACGGCCAGGAGCCCGTCGACCATGTCACGTACGACCTCCGACTGATCGCGATCGCGCAACCGGATGGAGACCACAGGTCGGCATCCCGGAGAGCGACGGACGCTTCGCGTGACGCCCAGAAGACGGGGTGGGCTCCTGAACTGCGGTGACTGCAGCGCATGCGCACGGGCCCAGGCACTCAACACCAAGACAAGCGACGAGAACCCTGCGAAGGTGACCTCACCTGACGGTGGGACTGCACGGGGTTGGGTGATGGCGGACTGTGTGGAAGACATGCCAGGAGTATGCCGCCGGGGTACGACAGCGAATCGGGGTGGCCGACGCGTCGGATCGCCGGACGTAGGCTGTGGCCATGAGCGACTCGAGCAGCACCAGGCGCGACAAGCGCGGGTGGTTCCGCAGATCGCGCCCGATCGACGTCTCCGAGCTGATGAAAGACCCCGGAGCGCCCGCAGTATCGCGTGCCGGTTCACCCGCAGGTACCGCTGAGGGGCGTGCTCCGAAGCGATCAGCCGATATGTTCCGCACCATCGAGAACGGCGACGCGTGGTCGTCGAGCGCGTGGGCGGAGGACGGTTGGGACGACGACTGGAGCGACCCGAGCAGCAAGCGGGCCAGTGTGCGCCCGGCCGCCGATCCGCGCCCGGAAGAGGTCGACGCCTGGCTCGAGTCGGGTTCCAGTGACTTCGCCGAAGTAACCCGTGACATTGCCGAGCGCTGGGTGGGCCGGGCCGGGCGGGGGCCGGTAAAAAGAAACGATTCCGGCACTGCCCCGCCGCCTCCCGCAGTCGATCCTCGAAGAACGGGTCTGTCGCTCGACACGCTGCGTTCGTCCACGCCAGTCGAGTTGCCGGACCATGCGGCGCCTGGGGCAGCAGATACGGCGATGCCCGACGACTTCGACCCAATCGCAGACCTCGAAGACGCAACTCGGTTCCACGCTCCGACCCCAGCGGCGGAGGACCGCGGCCCGGCTGAGATTCGCCTAGCCGATCCCGTCGTCACCCCCGGTACGACATGGGACGATGCAGTCACCGCCGACGAGCCGATCGAGTGCATTCCCGATGTCGAGTCGGAGGTACGCACCGAGGAAGGTACGGGCGAAAGCACCGCCGACGCCGAGGCGGACGAAATCACCGAGGAGCTGCCGGCCGACGACTTGCCGGCCGACGACTTGCCGGCCGACGACTTGCCGGCCGACGACTTGCCGGCCGACGACTTGCTGAACGATGACGTCGTGCCTGCCGATCCGGCGGTGGAGTCCGAGTTCAGCACAGCTGCCGTGGCCACCGACCCACATCCGGAGGCAATCGAGTTACTTCATTCGGACACGTTCTCCGACGTTGCGACCGTTCCGGACAGCCACCGTGCGCTCGATGCACCGACCGTCTTCCCGATAGCTCCCGACGAAGCCGTCGAGGATGACCTACTGCCCGCAAGCAGGAACACAGAGCTCGTGTTCGACGACCTCGACCTGGACTCCGACGGCGATCTCGACGGGGGCACCGGCAACAGCCCAGTCCTGAGTGACCCGATCTCCGCCGGCCGGACCGACGAAGTCAAGGAGAGCGATGACCTGGCGCGAATGGAGCCCATCGACGACATCGATGAGGCGTTCGCACGCGGGCCGATCGCCGGCCGCCCGGATGGACACGCACCCCCTGCCCACATCGCGGATGATACCGACCCGAGTGCCGGCGACTTCGAACGTCTCGATGACGATGACTTCGATGACGATGACTTCGACGGCGATCTCGACAACCTCGACGACCTGCAGTTCGAGGACGACCTCGAAGCGGACGACGAAGACGACTGGGACGACGTTGACGAACGTGCATCGGCCGCCCCCGGCACCTCGCCATCGACTCGTGTCCCAGCCTTGCTCCCCGTTGACGCGAACGCGCTCCGGCCGCTTCGTCCCGCTGCCGCGTCATCGACGTTCTGCACCACCGTCGGCACCGGCATCGTGCTCGTCGCGTCTGTCCGCATGCTCCTCGCCTTGGCGAGTGGGATCGTCACGTCCGAGGGTGCCGGCGCAGCCAGGGTCGACGTCGTCAACCGCATCGGTGCGGCCTTCACCGGGCTCGGGCTATTCCATGGGTTGGCGCTGATCGTGGGCGCTGCGTTCCTCGTGCTTCCGATGTTGCTCGGTGATGACGACGCCCGACGTCACGACAGTCGTGCCGCTTCCATGCTCGGCATTGCCGGTGGTGCGGCTGTCGCCGGCATCGTCGGCGGGCTCCTCGGAATCCGAGCCGGCCTGCACGGCATCGATGCCTCGGCAACGGATTGGACGCGCATCATCGGCGACGCAGTGGCTATTGCCGGCTCCAGCCTCGTTGCGCTCTCGGCGGTCGTCCAAGCCATCCGGGTCCGCAGCACCCGCTGAGTGACGCCCTGGGCGTCATTTCAGGGAGCAAGCCAGGACCGGTGTAGCTCAGCCCGACGCTGCTGCCATTCCTCGGCCGTGATGGCATAGCGCACGTGGTCCTCCCATTTCCCGTTGATCTCCAAGTAGCGCTCCGCGACGCCCTCGTCCCGCAGTTCCAGCTTCTCCGCCACGCGCCGGCTCGCCATGTTGCGGGGAATGATCGACACCTGCAGGCGATGGAGTCCGGCCTGCTCGAAACCGAATCGCAGGACCGCGACGACAGCCTCGGGCATGAAGCCCCTTCCGGCATAGATCTCGTCCACCCAATAGCCGACGTAGCCGCTCTGCATAGCCCCGCGCTGCACGCTGTTCACGTTGCACTCGCCGACGAAACGGTCGTCGAAAAAGATCCCGAAGCCGTACGAGGTCCCGCTGGCCCGCTCCCGGTCACGGGCCTCGCAACGAGCCTCGAACGCCCGCCGGTTCTCGGCCGTGTCCGGCGAGCCGGGAGGACGCATCGGCTCCCAGACCAGTAGCCAGTCGGCGCAGCGGCGACGCACCTCCTGCCACCCCAAGAAGTCCGACGGTCGTAGTGCGCGCAGCACCAGGCGCTTCGAGACGAGCTCCGGACCCATCGCGTTCGCCACGAGTCGATCGGCCAACGGAAACCGCCAACGCGGCGCAGTCATTGACGGGGATCCCGATTTCGGGTGCGCATCGACCACGATCGTAGCGAGGTCCTGCGAATCCGCCTCTTCGTCGCCGCCATGCACCGCATCGTGGTGAGCCGGGCCAGCGGGTCAAGGAGCTCGCGTCAGGGCAGCACGATCAGCCGGATCGCATCGCAGCCGGACGACTTCGCGGCATACATAGCCGTATCTGCTTGCGCGAGCAACAACTCACCGCTTCGGAACGTCTCGGTCCAGGCGACTCCGATGCTCACGCCCACGCGCACCTCGGCCCCCGCTATCCAGATCGGTGCAGCCAGAGCCTTGTGAATGCGCTCAGCCACTTCCCTCGCGCCGCGCTCATCCGAAAGATCAAGGCACACGACACAGAACTCGTCACCGCCCAATCGTGCGACCCGGTCGGCCGGGCGCACCGCGTTCGACAACCGTTCGGCCGTTCGCACGAGTACCTCGTCACCGGCGAGATGGCCGAGCATGTCGTTGACCTGTTTGAAGCCGTCGAGGTCGCAGAACAGCAACGCCATTCCGGAACCGGGGGCGCCCGCGCACTCACGCGAGGAGGCGAGCGCGTCAAGCAACTCGTGGAACGCGAACCGGTTGAGGAGGCGCGTAAGCGGATCGTGCATGGCCCGATATCGGAGCTCCGCCTCCATGCGATGGCGATCGTCGATGTTCCTGGCATGCACGACCACGCCCCGCACCGATGGATCGTCGAGAAGGTTGACGACGCTCACCTCGAACCACAGCGTCGTTGCGTCCCGACGCTGCAGGCGCAGATCCAACGTCTCGGATGTACCCGGAACCGCGAGCACACGTTGGCTCGCCTCGAATGCGCTGGCCCTGTCGTCGGCGTGAACGAGCGCGCACCACGGGAGGTCGATGAGCTGGTCGGCCGCGTATCCGAGCAACGGTCCAACCGACGGACTCACGTAGACCCGCTTGCCGGCCGCGTCGGTGATGATCGTGAGGTCAGTGGCCACCGTCGGAAGGCGCGTGTAGAGGTGTTCGCCGGCAGCCAAGACGCGATCGCCGAGCCGTCGACCAGTGACGTCGCGCATGCCGATCAGGAGCCCCCCGAGCTCGTCGAGGCGGTTCGTTCCGCAGACCTCCATGTCCCGCCACGAACCGTCCAGATGACGGAAGCGCACGGTGAAGGTCTCCGAGCGGTTGCCCGGGCCCTCGAGCTCGCGGAGGAACTCTGTTGCCGTGCGGTGATGATCGGCTTCGTCGATGAACGCGAACGCCGACTGGCCGATCACGCTGCTGTGCGGATGGCCGAGATGGGTCTCGACGTCGCGGGTGATGTGCGTGACGGTTGCGGTCTCGTCGACAAGAGCGAGCACATCGAAGAACTGCGCCATGTGTTCCCGCAGTTGCCCGTCTTCGAGGACTCGGATGGTCCTCACCGGTTCGATCGTCATCCCTCTCTCCGTCCCATCGACCTAACCCAATCAAGCGTCTGACAATCAGCATCGACGTCCGCGGAGAGTGTACGACGGGGACCTCGCCGAAGTCCGGGAAGTTCCTCCCGCTCCGGACCGTCGGCCCAAACGGGCAGCGTCGCGTTTCGAGATCAGCTGATCTTCGGCTTCCCCGATCGAGTGAGCACCTTGTTCAGGATCGTGAGGTCGTCGATGCCGTCGAGCGACACCTTGTCGAGGAGGCCGACGTCCTTGGCGTGCTGCCCACCCGCCTTGAACGTCTTGATCTCGGGATCGTTGGTGAAGGTGATGTTGACCCACGCGTTCGACATGACGGAGGCGGCCAGCTTCCTCCCGGTGGCCTTCTCGATTTGCGTGTTCGCGGCGTCCTGCGCCTTGGTCGGGTTGGCATGCATCCAATCGACGGCGTTGACCTGACCCTGGATCAAGCGCCCGACGAGGTCGGGGCGGTCTTTCAAGAAGTCGGTCCGTACGACGAGCACCGTGGTCGTGAACACCCGGTTAGGCCACAGGTCGCGCTCGTCGACGAGTACCTTGCCACCTCCCTCCAGGATCAGGCGGGTGGCCCAAGGCTCGGGCACCCAGGCGCCGTCGATCTGGCCGGAACGGAACGTTTCCAGCGTCTGCGCGTTCTCCTGCGGAACGATCGACACATCACCGCCGCCTTCAGGGGTCGTGCTCAGGCCTTTGGACTTCAGCCAGTAGCGCAGGGCCACGTCTTGAGTGCCGCCGAGGTTCGGGCTCGCGACCTTCTTGCCTTTGAGGTCCGCAGCACTGCCGATCGACGGCTTCACCACGAAGAACGCACCACCGTCAGCCGCGCCGGCCACGACTCGCAACGCTTGTCCGTTCGAGCGGGTGAACGAGTTGATGGCGGGGCTCGGGCCGACGTACGCGGCGTCGAGCGCTCCCGACAGCAGAGCCTCCATCTCGGGCGGGCCGGCATTGAAGAAGAACGTCTCGAGTCTCACGTCGCGGCCGAGCGACTTCTGGAAGAAGCCCTCCTGTGCGGCGACCAGCCCGGTGGCGTGCGTGACGTTCGGGAAGAAGCCGAGCTTCACGTTGCTCGTCTTCGTCGTCTTCTTCGTCGTCGTCGTCGTCTTCGTCTTCGTGGCCGCTGACGCCGGGGTGATCATGGCGGCAACGGCGGCGATCGACACGAGTGCGAGGCCGGCGGCAAGACCGCGAACGGCGAGCGGGCGCGTTCGGCTAAGAGTGCTCGGGCGCATGGAGGTCCTTCGGTTGAGAGTGGCGGAGACGCGAGTGCAGGACGCGTCAGGTCGTGCTGGCAAGCAGGCCCCGTCGGGCCCGCAGCCGATGGTCGACGGCCGAGAACGCGGTGTCGGCGGCGATGCCGAGCACGAGGATCACGATCATCATCGCCAGCAAGATTTCGGGGGCAGCCAGTTCACGGGCGAACTGGAGCCGGGCGCCGAGCGATGGGCGGTTGGCGATGACGACCAACAGCTCGCCGGCCATGAGGCTCCGCCAGGCGAACGCCCATCCCTGCTTGAGCCCGGCAACCACACTCGGCAATGCGCCGGGGATGATCACGTGTCGCCACAGGGCCACACCTTTGGCGTCGAGCGTGCGACCGACGCGCAGCCACAACGGCGGCAGATGATCGACTCCGGACATGATGCCGTTGGCGATCGACGGAGCCGCGCCCAACACGATCACGAAGATGATGGCCTGCTCGGAAAGCTTGAAGAGAAGGATCGCGAGCGGGAACCAGGCGATCGACGGCATCGTCTGCAGACCCGTGATGAGCGAGCCGAAGGCCGTCCGCAGCCACTTCGAGCTGAGCACCGGGATGGCGACACCGGTACCGATCACGATGGCGATGAGATAGCCGAACAGTGCTCGGCGCAGGGTCGTGGAGACGGCGCTCCAGAACGACGACGTCGTGGTGAGGTGCCCGAGCTCGCGGAACACCGAACCGGGGCCGGGGAGGAGGTAGTCGGGTCGCCAGTGGGTCCAGACCACGATCTGCCAGAGCGCGATCACGAACGCGATGGCGAGCAGCTTCGGAACCACGTTGGTGGCAAAACGTCGTGCGAAGCGCTTCATCGAACAGTCCCTGCAAAGTCGACATGGTCGGTGCGGTCGACATGGTTGGTGAGGTCGGTCTCGCGGCGGCGGACCTCGTCGCGCAGGCGTTCGGTGATCTCGGCGACCACGGCATCTCGGCGATCGGCCGAGCGGCTGTACACCTCGGCGATCCGGCCGGGCTGCCCGCCCATCACGACGACCCGGTCGCCGAGCCGCACCGCCTCGTGCACGTCGTGGGTGACGAGGACGGCGGCGAACCCGCGGTCGGCCCGCACCGCTTCGAGCTCGTCCTGGAGAAGCCCTTTGGTGACGGTGTCGAGCGCACCGAACGGTTCGTCGAGGAGGAGGAAGTCAGGATCACTGGCCAGCGAGCGAGCGATGGCGACACGCTGGCGCATTCCGCCGGACAGCTCGTGCGGGCGCTTGTCGGCCCAGCCCGCAAGGTGCACCTGGGCCAGCAGCTCACGGGCCCGCTCCTGGCGCTCACGCCGCTTCACGCCCCGAAGACGCAGTGCCAGCCCGATGTTCCCCGCCGCCGTCAGCCAGGGGAACAGCGCCGCCTCCTGGAACATGAGTGAGCGACGCTGCGCAGCGACCTCCACGGTGCCGACGGTCGGCGCGTCGAGGCCGGCCAGCAAGTTCAAGACGGTCGACTTGCCGCATCCCGAGGCCCCGACGATGGCGACGAACTCCCCGCGTCGGACGACGAGGGTGACGTCGGCGATGGCGACAGTCGCAGCCGAGCTGGTGCCGAACGTCTTGCCGACCGAAGTGAGCTTGGCGATGGCCGGTGCCGCCGCTGACGAGACGGCGATGTGGGGGTACGTCTGGTGACGAGGTGCGAGGCCGGTGGCCTTGGTCCGGGTCTCGATCTCGGTCTCGTCATCGAGCAGGTTCAAAGCCATAGTGGTCACCTGGTTGGTTCGGGCGTAGATCATGCCGGCGTGGGGGAGGAAAGCTGATAATTCCTATCGGCTTTATAGGATAATGGCAAATCCCCAGCCCACGGACCTGCGCTCCGGCCGGAACCGCAGGTGCGCGACGATCTCGCAGTGCACGTTTCCGCCAAGGCCGAATACGCCGTCCGCGCTTGCGTGATCCTCGCCCGACTGCCCCCGGGCAGGGCCATGTCGGCCGAGGCCGTCGCCATGCGAGCCGATCTGCCCGGCAAATTCCTCGAGGCCATCCTCACGGAACTGCGCGTGGCCGGCCTCGTTGCGACCCAGCGGGGTCCAACCGGAGGCTGCCGTCTCGCTCGGCCCCCTGATCAGATTTCCATAGCCGAGATCTTCCGCGTCGTCGAAGGACCATTGGCCCACGTCCGCGGCGAGCGGCCCGAGTCGATCGACTACCCCGAAGACGGCCAGGCCGGAGGCGGACGCGTGCTCACCGAGCTGTGGATCGCCGGGCGGGCGGCGATCCGCTCCGTGTTCGAGACGACCACCCTGGCAGACCTCGCCGCGGGCGAGTTGCCACCGTCGGTGCGGGGGTACCTCGATGCACCCGACGCTTGGCAGTCGCACTGAACCGCCTGGCAATCAGCTGATCTATTCGGCAATCGCCACTGAGGCCCGCAGGCCGCGGTAGCGTCTGCGTGCCGCCACGACCAGTGCGGGAGAGCCCAGAAGTGCGTTGTCGATGTCGGCGGGGCACCCAAAGGCGCCGAAGGAGCAACCTCCCCGGAAACTCTCAGGCCCAAGTACCGCCTGGTCAGGCAACGCTGGAGAGCAGTATCACCCGCGAGGGTGCGACTCACCGAAGGTGGAAATCCGTCCGGAAGCTCGTGCGGGTGAATCTCTCAGGTGCCAGGACAGCGGGGGAATGTGTTCGTTCGCGTCCCTCCCACCACCCTGGAGTGCCATGACTTCACCCGTCGCCACTGCTTCCGCCCCTTCCGGGTCGGCCGATCGCTTCGCCGATCGCCACATCGGGCCCTCCGGCGACGAGGCCGCGAAGATGCTCGCCACCCTCGGCCTCGCATCCATCGAGGACCTCCTCGACGAGACGATCCCCGTCGGCATCCGCACCACTGGCGGGCTGGCACTGCCGGCCGCTTTGTCCGAGGTCGACGCGATCGCCCGGCTGCGGGCCATCGCCGGTCGCAACGTCGTCCGGCGCTCGATGATCGGGCAGGGCTACTACGCCACGGTCACGCCGCCGGTCGTGCTGCGCAACGTGCTCGAAAGCCCTGCCTGGTACACCGCCTACACGCCGTATCAGCCCGAGATCAGCCAGGGCCGGCTCGAGGCACTGCTGAACTTCCAAACGATGGTCGCCGACCTCACCGGCATGGATCTTGCAAGCGCGTCGTTGCTCGACGAGGCCACGGCCGCAGCCGAGGCCGTCACCCTCGCCCGGCGGCAGAGCAAGTCGAAGAGCAACCGTTTCGTGGTCGACGCCGACTGTCATCCGCAGGTGATCGACGTGGTGCGCACCCGCGCCGAACCGCTTGGCCTGTCGATCGTCGTGTGCCCAGCCTCGGAGGCTGCAACCGCGGCGTCTGCTGCGGGCGGCGTGTTCGGCGCGCTGCTGGCGTGGCCGGGTTCGAGCGGTGCTATCGCGGACCACTCGGCGGTGATCGAGGCCGTGCATTCGGCCGGCGGACTCGTCGCGGTCGCCACTGATCTGCTGGCCTGCGTGCTGCTCGAACCGCCCGGGTCGCGGGGTGTCGACATCGTGGTCGGATCGGCCCAGCGCTTCGGTGTCCCCCTCGGCTTCGGCGGCCCGCACGCCGGGTTCATGGCCATCCGCGATGCGCACAAGCGCGCGCTGCCGGGGCGACTCGTCGGGGTCAGCATCGACGTACAGGGCCGCACCGCGCTGCGCCTCGCGCTGCAGACCCGCGAGCAGCACATCCGCCGAGAGAAGGCGACGAGCAACATCTGCACCGCGCAGGTGCTGCTGGCCGTCATGTCGGGGATGTACGCGTGTTGGCACGGCCCCGACGGGTTGCGGCGCATCGCGAGGGGCGTGCACACTCGGACCTCGCAGCTCGCTGCCGCAGTCCTGGCAACCCCGGGCCTCTCGTTGGTGAACCACACATGGTTCGACACGCTCACGATCTCCGCCCCGGGCCGGGCCGACTCGGTCGTGGCCGCCGCCGAGGCGCAGGGCGTGAACATCCGCCGCGTGAGCGCCGATCTGGTCGGGGTGAGCTGCGACGAGGCGACCAACGATGCCGACGTCGATGTAGTACTACGCGCGCTTGGCATTTTTGCACCCTCTGCTTCTGACCTCAGCGGACTCCCCGACTCCCTGCGCCGCACCGGCGAGATCCTCGTGCACCCGGTCTTCCGCCGCTACCACTCCGAAACGGAGATGCTCCGCTATCTGCGCCGCCTCGCCGACAAGGACCTCGCCCTCGACCGCACGATGATCCCGCTCGGCAGTTGCACGATGAAGCTGAACGCGACCACGGAGATGATCCCCGTCACATGGCCGGAGTTCTCGGACATGCACCCCTTCGCCCCGGTCCCGCAGACCGCCGGGTACCGGGAGCTGCTGTCCGAGCTCGAGGCCATGCTCGTGGAGGTCACCGGCTACGACGCCGTGTCACTCCAGCCGAATGCGGGTTCGCAGGGCGAGTTCGCCGGCCTGCTGGCGATCCGTGCATATCACCGGTCGCGCGGTGACCACGGTCGCAACATCTGTCTCATCCCGTCGTCCGCGCACGGCACGAACGCCGCCAGTGCGGTGATGGCAGGCATGCAGGTCGTGGTGGTCGCGTGCGATGACGCAGGCAACGTCGATGTCGACAACCTGCGGGCGAAGATCGGCGCGCATAGTTCTTCGCTAAGCGCGCTAATGATCACCTATCCATCGACGCACGGCGTGTTCGAGGAGCAGATCACCGAGATCTGTTCGATGGTGCACGATGCAGGCGGCCAGGTGTATCTGGATGGCGCCAACTTCAATGCCCTCGTAGGCGTCGCGAAGCCGGGGAGGTTCGGGGCCGACGTGAGCCACCTCAACTTGCACAAGACGTTCTGCATCCCACACGGGGGTGGCGGCCCGGGCGTCGGGCCGGTGTGCGTCCGCAGTCACCTCGCGCCGTTCCTGCCGGGTCATCGCAACATCGCCGGCACCTCGTCGGTATCCGGTTCGGCCGACCTTCAGATCGTAGGCGCGCTTACTTCTGCGCCGTACGGGTCCGCAGGCATCCTTCCGATCCCATGGGCCTATGTCGCAATGATGGGCCCCGATGGTCTCCGATCGGCCACCGCGCACGCCATCCTCGGCGCGAACTACATCGCTCAGCGGCTCGGCGCGCACTACCCGATCCTTTACACGGGCGCGCGCGGCCGGGTCGCGCACGAGTGCATCCTCGATCTCCGCCCGCTCACGGCATCGACAGGCGTGTCCGTAGATGACGTGGCCAAGCGGCTCATCGACTACGGCTTCCATGCGCCGACGATGTCGTTTCCCATCCCGGGCACGCTGATGGTCGAGCCGACGGAATCCGAAGGCCTCGAAGAGCTCGATCGCTTCTGCGACGCCATGATCGCCATCAGAGCCGAGATCGACCGCGTCGCCGCCGGCGACTGGCCGGCCGACGACAACCCGCTGCACAATGCACCGCACCCGGCCGAGGAGATCGCCAAGGACGACTGGGCGCATCCGTACGGCCGGGAACTCGCTGCGTACCCGCTCCGTTCGCTGCGGGCGAACAAGTACTGGCCGCCGGTCAGTCGGATCGACGGCGCGTTCGGAGACCGCAACGTCGTCTGCTCGTGCCCGCCGCTCGACGCCTACGCCTGAGTTGAGTCTCAGCTCGCTGCAGCGGTCGCCGATCCACGCGGGACGCCGATCCGCGCCTCCAGCGAACCGTCTGCGCGCATGCGTTCACTGCGCGGCAGCAGGTCCGAGAACACCGCGAGCACGAGCCCCGTCGCGGCGCCGATGAACAGCACGCCCGACACGGACCAGTGGTCCATGGCCCACCCGCCCCAGTAGCCACCGAGCGGAACCGTGCCGCCGAAGGACATCATCCAGAGCGACATGATCGGTGCCCGGTCGCGGTCGCCGATGTGCTGCTGTACGACCGTCAGGATGCTCGTCGTCGTCCCGAAGTAGAAGAAACCCAG
>JAYTFI010000763.1:0-2531 GCA_043734485.1 Acidimicrobiales bacterium
GGCCCGCCGACCGATCCGGGCGTGCCGGTGCTCTCGTCGGAGATCATGCAGTACGAGATCAGCGCTGTCGGCAAGCTCGGCAGCTGAGCGCTGGGTTAGTGCAGGAACGCCAACCGCGATCCCTACGGCGCCGCTCGCACGCTCGCCGCCCGCTCGGCCAGCACCCGCTCCCACCGACGCGACCGCGGATCCCCAGCGCCGACCACGGCCCAGTACCGCCGCAGCGGCCCGATCGCGATCAGCATCACGAATCCCCACACCAGCGCGTTCCCTGCCAAGACCGGACCGAGCCCGAAACGGTCAGCCAGCCGTCCACTGCCGAACACGCCGATCCCGTAGCCGGTGCCGAGCACGGCAGATTGGATCGACGTGATCCGGGCGCGTGCGTGCTCCGGCGCGTCCCGCTGCACGATGGCGCCGAGGCAGACGAACAGTGACAGCGACGACATGCCGAGCAGGACGACGAACGGGAAGGCGACCCACTTGTTCGTGGCCTGGGAGTAGCCGAGCAGGGCGACAGTACCCAGCGAGCCGAAGAACACCATCGTGCGCGGTCGGCCGATCGCACCCACCAGCATGGCTGCGATGCTGGCGCCAACCAGCGCGCCGGCCCCTTGCAGCATCGTGATCGTGCTCGCCAGCCCACGTCCGCCGTGCAGTCGCTCCTGCGCGACGATCGGGATGAGTCCCACCCACGAGATCAGCGTCGTCTGCAGAAACACCATGCTGATTACGGCGAAGCGGCACCCCGGCGTCTCCCACATCGTCCGTGCCCCGACCCGAAACTGGCGCACGAACGACCCGCGCGCGCCCACCTGAGGAGCGCGGAAGGTCCCTCGCACCGAGGAAACCGCGACGATCAGCACCGCGAACGACACGCCATTGATCGTGATGATCCACGCGGGCGAGAGCCAGACGCCCAGGAAGGCGGCGAGTGCGGACCCGACGATGCGCCCGGCATTCCACGACACCGCGCCGAGCGACACCGCCTTGAGCAGTTCTTCGCGCGGCACGAGTGAAGGCATCAACGACTGACCGGCGGGCTGTCCGAATGACCCGGCCAAGCTCTGCAGCGCCACCAGTGCAGTCAGCAACCCGACGCTCGGATTGCTACGGGCCAGCGTCGCCGCCAGTGCAAACGTCACCAAGAGCTGCATCGTAAGTGCACTGATCATCATTTTCCGGCGGTCGAAGCGGTCGGCAAGCACACCGCCGATAGGCGCCCCGATGCCCTGCGTGGCGAAGCCAGCGACACCGATGAGTCCCGTCGCCGTTGCCTTCCCCGTCTGATGCGCGACCAGGACGCCGACGGTGATCGACTGCATCCACGTCCCGATGTCGGACACGACAGCCGCCGTCCAGAACGTCGCAAAGGCGCGATGACGGAGCACCGTCAGCGGGCTCGAGGATTGCTTTGCGGACATCGGACGTCCACCGTACCGGCCTTCGCTCATCGTCCAAGTCGGAAAATGGCCGGCCCGGCCATACGGTGCGGCGATGAACGCGGCGCTGAAGAAGGTCGCCCAGATCCTCCACGATCATGCGATGGCCATGCCCGAGGCCTGGGAGGACTCGCCATGGGGCGACTCGGTGGTGAAGGTCGGCAAGAAGATCTGCATTCAAAGACTGCGGACCGGGAGGCCCCATGCCTTCTGATGCAGTTCGTACTGGTCGGCTGACAGCAATGCGTAGACGGGCTTCGTCGCCGGATCGAGCCACGACACGAGCGATTCGATGTCGGCATCGCTGACCGACGTGCACCCCGCGGTCGCCTTCGCGCCGTCGCCGCGCCAGACATGGATGAAGATGGCACTACCCGCGCCAGGCATGGGAGGTGACGTCATGTTGTGGTCGACGAGCACTTCGAGGCGATGGGCAGGATCGTTCTGGTACATCTGCTGACCGCGTTCCCAGTCGGTGGTGGGCGCGTGATCGATGCGAACATGTGAGTTGTAGAAAGGCGACGTCGGATCCTCTACGAAAAGGTCCCGAGCACCGACCGTGACGTACGGCAGCTTCGTCTTCTTGGCCCACACCGGCGAGTAACCGAAGGCAGCGCTGAGAACGAAGATGCCCGCCGGTGAACGATCGTCGCCCTCGCGCTTCAGTAACACCTCCTCCGACGCGGCCTTCGTCGGGACCGAATGGAGCCCTATCCCCCACGCAAGACCGTTCGGACCGAGTCGGGCCGGGAACGGCGCGCCCACCGGCGTCCATGGCCCGAGCTTCCTGCCCGATCCTTCGCGCGCATAGCGCTGCAGGACCGCCGATGAGCTCGACCAGCCGTCCGCCACGCCCACCAGCAGCTGCCTCGAACTCGCCGGTACACCGGCGGTCGTCTTCACAACCTTGGGCACCGCACTCGAGAACGCGGGCTGCTGCGCGTCCTTCAAGACCTTCACGAGCAGGTCGGGACGTCGTGTGTAGATGCCATCGACGCCCATGGAGACCAGCGTCGCCATGTCCGCCGGGTTGTCGACCACCCACGTGAGCACCGCGATTCCCTTGCTGTGGGCGAACGCGAGGTACTC
>JAYTFI010000764.1:0-1870 GCA_043734485.1 Acidimicrobiales bacterium
CGCGAGAGCCGATGCCACCACATTCATCGGGACGAAAGGGCCGGGCTGGAGTCCTCTTCCACGCTCCTCCGCGATGATCGCGAGATCTCGCAGGCCCTCGCCCGACACGCTCCCGCCACCGAGGGCCTCGGGGACGAGCATCGCGAACCACCCCAGGTTCGCGCCATCGCGCAGGTACCCGGAGGGGACGCCGTCCAGGCTGCTGGCGAGCTCCCGAACTTCCGCCAGCGGATGGTGCGTTCTGATGAATCTCGCGGACGTGTCCCGCAGTAGCTCCTGATCATTGGTGAGCTCCAGATCCATGAAATTCATACTGCCGCGTTTCGGATACGGGATACAAGTTTTGGCTCACGCACAGATCGAGTTACCCAACGCCTGCATCCTGGACTCTGGACGCAGAGCCGTCCTAACGTCCCGGTTCTCAATCGCCTTCGCGAGCAGAACGACATGGGAAGTGGACATATGAACGACATACTGCAGAGCATGGAGACCCTCGAAGTCGAGCGGCGCAACGGCGTGGCCATCGTGCGTCTGAACCGGCCACCGGTCAACGCCGTGAACCGGACGATGCGGCTCGAGCTGCGATCGTGCTTCGGCGCCCTCTCCGAGGACCGCACCGTCGGAACGGTCGTGCTCTCGGCGACAGGGCGCGTGTTCTGTGGTGGTGTAGACCTCAAGGACACGTCCTGGGGCCCGAAGGCGGCCGACGACGCCGACATGAGCGCCGTGCTCGACTCGGGCTGGGAGTGGCGCTCCGCCCAGCACGCGATCCGTCATTGCTCGGTGCCGGTGATCGTCGCCGTCGATGGACCGGCCATCGGCGCGGGCTTCGGGCTCGTCGGAGTATCGGACATCATCGTCGCTTCCGAGCGGGCCACCTTCGGGCTCACCGAGATCAACGTGGGCGCCCTCGGCGGATCCAGCAAGGCGCTGCGAATGGTCGGCCCGTTCAAGGCCCGCATGCTGTTCTTCTCCGGACAGCTCGTCCCCGCCGCCGAACTGTACCGACTCGGTGCGGTCGAGGAGGTCGTGCCCGACGGACTGGCCGAGCAGCGGGCCATCGAGATCGGAGGGATGTTCGCCGCCAAAAGCCCGATCGGCCTTCGTCTCGCGAAGGAATCCCTGCTGCGCATCGAGGGCGATGGCATGGAAGCGCAGTATCGGACGGAGCAGGACTACTCCGCTCGCCTCCGCAACTACGACGACTCGCGCGAGGCGCGGAACGCATACCTCGAGAAGCGAGCCCCGAAGTGGACGTGGAGCTGACCCGGGAAGCCGCCCGACCTGCTTGACCACGGGGAACGGCCGTCAGTCAGGGAACGACGTCACCACGTGCTTCTCGAGTCCGTCGACCTCGTCGACCGAGTACCCGAGCGAGGCCAGGATCTCACGACCGTGCTGGCCCGGTATGACCGGCGGGCCGAAGAGGCGGGCGGGTGTCTCGGAGAACGAGAACAGGGTTCCGTGCTGTTCGGTCAGGCCCCAGTTGGGATGCTCATAGGACGCGACCATCCCGGCGTCGACGAACGACTGATCGTCGAAGAACCGGTCGAACGAACGGTTGTCGCACACCTCGATCGGGATCGCCTCAGCATCGAGGCGTGCGAACCACTCGGTCGCAGGACGGGTGGCGAAGGTCGCGGCGAGCAGCGCAGCGAGCTGCTCCGCGTTGTCCCCACGTGCCTCGGTGGTGGCGAACGCGTCAGATCGCAACTCGGTGACGCCGGGCAGTGCCCGCAGCAGCGCGTCCCAGTGTGACGGCGACGCAGCGCACAGGCAGATCCATCCGTCCGCCGTCTCGTACAGGCGGTAGAGCGGCCCGAAGCCGGTTTGCGAGGCATCCATCCGCATCCGGATCGACTCGTCCGCG
>JAYTFI010000765.1:0-3841 GCA_043734485.1 Acidimicrobiales bacterium
CTAACCCAGCGCTCAGCTGCCGAGCTTGCCGACAGCGCTGATCTCGTACTGCATGATCTCCGACGAGAGCACCGGCACGCCCGGATCGGTCGGCGGGCCGGCTTTCTCGCGTGCCGCAGTCATCGCCGCGATATGGGCCCGCAACGCGTCTTTGTCCTCCCAACGCTCGTAGAGGACGACCTTGCCAGGCACAAGCGGGTCGGCCGCGAATACGTACTCGATGCAGCCCTGCTCACCCCGCGAGGTCACCATGGACGCCTCGCGGCCGCGGATGAACTCGTCCCTGCGCTCGGGGTCGACGTGGAAGGTTCCGGCAACGATAAGCATGCATATCTCCTAGTGGAATGGGTTGCTCACGACCAGGGTGCGCGGTCCTTGTAGTTCCGCAGAAGGTTGCGGGCGACGACCATGTGGTGGACCTCGTCGGGACCGTCGTAGATGCGGCCGTAACGGGCCTCGCGGTACATCTTGTCGAGCGGCGTGTCGCTCGTCACGCCGAGCGCGCCGTGGACCTGGATGGCCCGGTCGATCACGTTGTGAAGCATCTTCGCTCCGTGGAACTTCACCAGGCTGATCTCCACGCGGGCCTCGGAGCCGGAGTCCATGGCCCGAGCCGCGTCGAGGGTCATGAGCCGGGCACCCTGGATCTCGGCCGCCGACTCGGCGATCATCGTCTGGATGGCGCCCTTCTCGGCGAGCATCGATCCATGCGCATACCGAGTCAGCGAACGGTCGCACATCAGCTCGAAGGCCCGCTGCGCCTGGCCGAGCCAGCGCATGCAGTGGAAGATGCGTCCTGGGCCGAGCCGCTTCTGACTGATGAGGAAACCCTCGCCACGGTTGCCGAGCAGGTTGGCATACGGCACGCGGACGTTGTCATAGACGACCTCGCAGTGCTGCCCGCCGATGTGGCCCATGGTGGGGACGGCACGCTGGATCAAGTAGCCGGGCGTGTCGGTCGGGACGATGATCGAGCTGAACTGCATGTGCTTCTCGGCGTCGGGCTCGGTCTTCGCGAACACCGTGGTGAACGCGGCACGCGACGCTCCGGACGTGAACCACTTGTGGCCGTTGACGACCCACTCGTCACCGTCGAGATAGGCCGTGGTCTGCATGCGGGTCGGGTCGCTACCCGCCACCTCGGGCTCGGTGAGGCCGACCGACGGGTACACGTCCCCGTTCACGAGCGGGGCCAGGAAGCGCTCGCGTTGGGCATCGCTGGCGTAGAGGTTCAGCATGATCGAGTCCTGCATGGTCACCGTGCCGACCGTGACCTGCCCATACTCGGAGCGGCCAATGATCTCGTTCAGGTAGACGAAGTCCATGAACGGCAGCCCGCCGCCGCCGATGTCCGCCGGGTGGCCGAGGGCCCACAACCCGCGGCTTTTGGCCTCGGCCTTGAGGTCGGCCATAAGTCCCGTCGAGCGCCGGCTGGCCGCGTCGCCTGGGCCGCGCACGCCGATGGCCGTTTCCTCGCCCCGCGCCTTCGCTGCGTCGTAGAGCTCCATCGGCAGGCCGGTGTCGGGGTGGAAGCCATGCTCGGACAGGCGGTCGAGCTCGGGCTCGGCCTTGAACACCACGTTGTCGATGAAGTCCTTCATGCGGGCTCGCAGCTCGCGGACCTCGTCGCTCATCCCGATCGCCTGTGCCATGGTCGTCTCCGTTCTTGCTGTCACTGAATCGTCCGCCCGCCCGTGTTCGTTGGCGCGCTATGGGCATGATCGCCCCGCCGAGTCTGCTGCGGCCAATCGGAGGGTTGCATCGTGGACGCCTGCGACTTTTGGAACGTTCACCCGACCAGATCGGGTGAATCATCTGATCGTCGCGTGGTCAGCCGGCCGAGCGACTGGATGAGCCGCGATCGCCTCCACCACATCGAGCACCGAGCGAGAGCAAGCACGGACCTCGGCGCTGTTCGCTGTATGGCAACCGCCCTTCGAGCTTCGCGACGACGATGGCCCAGGCGGGGTCGTTCTTGGCCACCGTGGGTAGAAAAGCTGTGCATGGATCAGCGTCCCGTCGCCGCCCAGACCCTACGGAGTAATACGTCGGACAGCTCGCGCTCTGGACGTGGCTGAAAATCGGGAAGCAGGAAGTTGCACGTTCCATCCCCGGCGAATGTCATGAAAAGGTCGTCCTGAGTGCTGATTCCGAGGACGTGCGTCCAGCGATCGAGATGCGCATCGGGTGCTTGCACCGAGCTGGGCTGGACCTGCGCGCACGTGCGGCGTGGGTCCGACTGCTGCCACGGGATGGGATGGCCCAGAAGCCTTATAGCTGGTGGCCGTTCCGGTTCCCAGCCGCTCTGCTGGACATGCCAGTTGTTCAGGACATCCCCGAGCGGTGTCTGGAAGGCCGACCGGAATGCTTCGTGCTCGAAGAATGTGTACTCAGGAGCGAGGCTGAGCGTGGGCTCGGCGTCCAGCGTGGCGCAGCGGTAGGGAAGCTCCTCGAGAACGCCGTTGAACCAATGACGCGGACCCGTGTGTCCACCCCAGTCATGTCGTCGCAAAAGCTCCGCCTCGGGCGGCGAGTAGAAGAGCCGCCAGCCGGTCGCGTCGCGAGCATCAAGGCCGAAGACCTCC
Source organism: Acidimicrobiales bacterium (assembly GCA_043734485.1). Taxonomy (GTDB): domain Bacteria; phylum Actinomycetota; class Acidimicrobiia; order Acidimicrobiales; family JANYDT01; genus JAYUDQ01. Next base: position 2,586 of record JAYTFI010000765.1, read on the forward strand.
ATGTTGTCGTCGACGTGGAAGCAGCTGAGCAGCCCTGCCTTGGGGAGGAGCCCGAGTGTGTCCCAATGCGTGACGTCGGCGAGGTCGATCTGGGTGACGAAAGCGAGCGGGCGACGCGGGCTCGTCCCGAGCCCGCCGCGCTCAGGGCCGCTCGTCATCAACCGGATGTTCGCCTCGTCCGCGTACTGCGGCCACGGCAGGTGAGGCGGGAGGTCGGGGTCGCCGCCGAGCTTCGAGGCGCCGAGTGGCCCGTCGTCAGTGCAGGGCGCAGACCTACGGAACGTGACGCCGGGCCGGGCCGACCCGACCACGCGGTCGGCCGTGGTCGCGTCGGCAACGGCGGCGACGCGCTCGTAGAGGAGCGCCGCCTGCGCGTCGAGGTCCACTGGTCCCGCCCCTCAGCCCTTCATGGAGCGCAGCACGACGAACTTCGAGTTGGCGTTCACGACGTCGCAGTCGCCAAAGAGGCGCTTCAGCTTGGCGTGGTAGGCGAGATGGCGGTTGCCGATGACCCAGAGCGAGCCGCCGGGACGGAGGGCGTCGCGGGCGTCGGCGAACATCGACCATGCCGTCGCATCGCCCACCGCCTGGTTGGCGTGAAAGGGCGGGTTGCAGAGGACGCGGTCGACGCTGCCGGCGGCGATGCGATCCGCCGGGTCGGCAGTGTCGAACAGAGCGTTGCCGACGACGAACTTGGCCGCCCGTGATGCGCCGAGGTTGGCCCGGAACGTCGCCTCTGCGGACGCCATCGCGAGGTACGACTCGTCGACGAACGTCAGGTCGGCCTCGGGGTTGAACATCGCCGTCATCATCCCAAGGATGCCGTTGCCACAGCCAAGGTCGACCACCGTCTCCGGAGCCGCCGTGGTCTTGAGCGTCTCGAGGAAGAAGCGGGTGCCGACATCGAGCCGGCCAGCCGCGAACACGCCCGCATGGCTCACGACCACCTGGTTCTCGGGCGGAATGGTGAAGGTCTGCGGCCAAGTGGTCGCCTTCGGCTCGCCCGCCCCGAATGTCGAGAAGACTAAGCGCGCTTTTTTCTCCGCGAGCGACGTCTTCGTGGGGCCGATGAAGCGCTCGAACACCTCGAGCGTGGAGGTGTGGATGTGCTTGGCCATCGCCGCGGCGACGAACACCGAGCCGCCGTGCAGGGTCGGCGCGATCCGGCGGAGCTGCTCCTCCAGGAGGGCGGTGCTCTTCGGGATCTTGAGCAGGACGACGTCGATGCACTCGGGAAGGGCGCCGAGGCTGGGGGT
>JAYTFI010000766.1:0-7100 GCA_043734485.1 Acidimicrobiales bacterium
CGCCCGACGATCCCGGCCACGACTGCGGCCCACTCCGATTCTGAGCTGACGTCGAGGTGGACGTACTCACAGCCCGGTGCGCCCGCCGCAGTCGTTCGACCTTCGTCGTCGAGGACATCGGCGAGCACCACCGTCGCGCCCTCCGACGCGAACAGCCAACCCTCTTCCGCCCCCTGCCCCCGTGCGCCACCTGTGATCAGTACGACCTTGCCCTGAAGTCTCCCCATCGGCGGATTCTCGCCAGCGCGGCCGAGATCGGCAATTCCGCTACCGATCACGCCAGGTGACCCGATCGTTCAGCATGCCCGCATGCGATTGTTCCGCGCGTTTTGCCGACGGTTTCGAGCCTGCGGATCACTGCTCCGGCGAGTGGACCGGGTCCGAGGGGTCCGAGGGGTCCGCGGGGTCCGAGCGATCCGAACCATCCGGGTCCGACGTCGCCGAGCCTGTCGGCCGCAGCCACGATTGGAACCGTGAACCCGCTTTGGCCACCGAGTCGCCAGCGGAGGAGAAGATGTCGCGGAAACGGTCGGCGTAATGACCCACCGCGTCGGCCGCGTTCGCACGAACTCCGGGCTCGTCAATGCGGCGGGCGTAGTCGCCTGAGCGGACTCGTTCGAATTCGCCACTCGCCACCCAGCGGCTGAGCTCACTCGCGCGGCGCACTGCGGTCGGGTGCGTACGGCTGACGTTGGCGACGAAACGTCGTAACCGGTCAGGGCCATCGGACCAGTCCTCGTACTCGGCGGCTTGACGCTGGAACGCCTCCAGCGACAGGGATGCGCTGGGAAGGCCGGCGCCGAGCACCATCAGCATCTGGACGACGAGCTGCGGATCGTCGACCGCGAGCGCGGCCGCCCGATCGCAGGAGAGCTCGGCTGCTCGGAACCACTCGAGCAGCGCAAGGCGGATCGCAGCCAACGGCAGCGCGCCCGGGCCGAGGGACGGCAGCGACGCCCGCACCAAGATCGTGAGCGCAGTCTGATACGTGACGTGGCCGGACAGGATGTGGCCGGCCTCATGGGCCATCACCGCGCGCAGCTCGTCGCCGGTGGCGGTCTCGACGAGCTTGCTCGTCACCACGACGTACGGATTCTGGGAGCCGATCGCCATTGCGTTCAGCCACGGGTCCTGCGCGACGTAGAGCGCAGGTGCGAGACCGGACGGAGTCGGTAGGTCGAGCGCGTTCACGACGTTGGTCCACCCCGACCACACCCCCGGGAGCTGATCGGGACCGACGAGCAGCGATGCTGCCAAGTTCTGCTGGAAGAGCGCCCGTTCGTATCCCTGCTCGATCAGCCAGCGCACCGCAGTGTCGAGCCCCGGGATGGCCCGAAGCGCAGCAGTGGCAGCCCGATCGGCGGGGTGCTCGTACGCTTTCGGTGAGAGGTTCGGGTAGTGGACCGCCTTCGCCGCAACTACCGCTTTGCGTCTGGCTGCCATAGGCCGACGCTACCGGCACGAACCGATCAGGCGCGCGCCCGGGGCGGTGCGGCTGGACCGTCGAGATCGTGATCGGGCGTCACCGGGCGACGCCGATCATCTGGTCACGGCTCACTCGCCCAGCGAGCGTCTCCTCGTCGAACGAATTCGACTCGGTCGGCCGTTGCGGAAGTACGAGGTAGCGCACCTCTGCGGACGAATCCCACACCCGCACCTCCACCCCGGCCGGCACCACACAACCCATCTCGGCCAGCACCATCCGAGGCTCACGCACGACCCGGGACCGGTACGCGAACGACTTGTACCAGGCCGGCGGCAGCCCGAGGAGCCCCCACGGATAGCAGGAGCAGAGCGTGCATACGACGACGTTGTGCACGTCTGGGGTGTTCTCTACGACGACAAGGTGGTCGACCTGCGGGCCGCCGAGTCCCAGCTCGCCGATCGCCGCGAGACCGTCCGCCAACAGCCGCGCCTTGAATGCCGGATCGGTCCAGGCGCGGGCGACGACTTTGGCGCCAAGCATCGGGCTCAGCTGCGTCTCGAAGCGGTCGAGGACGAGGTCGACGGCCGCCGGGTCGAGCAGGCCCCGTTCGATCAGGATGGCCTCGAGCGCCTCGGCCCGCGACGCTCGCGGGTCGTGGTCGTGGTCGTGGCTGTCGTCGTGGTCGTGGCTGTGGTCGTGGTCGTGGTCGTGGCTGTCGGTCGGGCTCATGCGGCTTGCTCCAGGTAGGGCTCGAACAGGTCCACCATGACGACGTGGTCGCCCTCGCCCCACAAATCACGGGCACGGAACTGCACGGCATAGACGTACTGGGGATCGTCCTTGCGGCCGTGGGCGTTGGCGTCCGGGAAGACGAACGCGGGATGCGCCAGCAGCACCACCCCGCGATGCCCACGTACATGGCCCGGTAGCCGGGTGTGCCCGTCGGGATGGAGGACGCGAACCCGCACCGCGCTCCCTACCGAGAACCGTGCTGGACGATCGAGTCGGCGTTTCGGACCGGAAGTGGAAGGTCCGGTCGGAAGCCCGATGCCCGCTCGCGCAGACGGATCTCGGTACATGCGAGCCATCGACCGTAGTAGCCGACGGTCAGGTATTGGCCGGGATCGAGGCGTTCGATCGCATGGCGGAAGTCGTCGGTGTTGCCTTCGATGTGTGCGGTCTGCGCCATCGCGAACGCGAGCCGCTCCCAGGGCGCATGAAAGACCGCTTCGTCGCGTTCGACCGGTCCGAACCCCTGCATCCCGCCGAGATCATGGATGCCGTCCATCACCGCTTCCTTCCACTGTGGGCTACTGGGCGGAGTAGTTCACGAGTCGCGACGGATGTCGCGACGCCGACGCGTGGTGACCCGCTCCTCGACCCGCCAGCCCTCGGCCGTCTTCACCACGACGTCATAGTACGACGCGGTGCTGACGAGCCCACCCTTGCGCAGCGCGACGATCCGGAAGTTCATGGTCACCCGATCAGGCATCTCATCGACATAGATGTTCGTCATCATGTGCGTCAGCGGGTGCTCGGCATCGACGTCCATGAAGTGCTTGATCGCATCGAGCCCGGTGAGCATGGGCACGCCCAGGTCGGTGAGGTCGAACGTGGCGTCGTCCGTGAAGATCCGCCCGAGCCCGTCCCAGTTGCGATCATCGATGGCGTCGCCATAGCGGCCCGGCAATTCGTGCAATTCGAGGCGATCGGCGATGTCCATCGCGGCATCGTAGGCTCGTCCGATTTCCGAGAGCCAGGAGGACCTGATGAGCACGACCCCGGCAACGCTCAGCGCAGACACGTCGGTGTTCAACTCCCGCCGGCCACCGACATTCGACGCGGTGGAGGACGAGCGTCGGCATTGTCTGGAGCGCCTTGCCGGAGCGTGTCGGGTGTTCGGCCGGCTCGGGTTCTCGGAGGGGCTGCTCGGCCACGTGACGGTGCGCGACCCCGAGCATTCCGATCGCCTCTGGGTGAACCCCATCGGGGTGTCGTTCCGCCAGATTCGGGTGTCGCACCTCGTGCAGGTCAGCCATCAGGGCGAGGTGCTCGTCGGTAGCCGTCCGGTCAATCCGGTCGGTCTCCGCCTACATGCCGCCGTGCACGCCGCCCGGCCCGAGGTCAACGCTGTGTGCCATGCTCACTCGCTCCACGGACGGGCCTGGTCGAGCCTGGGGCGGCTCCTCGACCCGATCACCCAGGACAGCTGCGTGTTCTTCGAGCAGCAGGCGCTGATCGGCGAGCCCCGCGTCGTCGGCTCTCCGGAGCAGGCCAAGGCGTTCGCGGCGGCGTTCGGCGACAAGCGGGTCGCCATCCAGGAGGGCCACGGCATCTTCGCCACCGGACTAACCGTCGACGAAGCGGCGTGGTGGTTCATCAGCATGGAGCGCTCGTGCCAGACGCAGTTGCTGGCCGAGGCGGCCGGTGCGCCCAAACACTGGCCGGCCGATCTGGCCCGCGGCCTGGCCGGTTCGCTCGGGTCGCCGATGTTTGGCTGGTCGTCGTTCCAGACGCTGTGGGACGAGATCATCGAGTCCGACCCCGCGCTGCTCGACTGACGGATGGCATCGGCCCGCGCTGGGCTCAATCTGGCGTGGATCGTCCCGCTTTTCCCGAGCCGGCCACGCCAGAACGAGTCGACGCAGCTCGCAGGCCGGGGTTACGTGAACGAGAACTTCGTCCCGATGTCGTCACGCACACCACGCAGATGCGCGCCGTACTTCGGGAACCCGCCGTTGTAGTTGCCGTCCTGGCGGCGGTTGAACTCACCCTCGAAGTTGTAATACCCCGGTGTGCACTCCTCATTGCGGGTCGTCTTGCCCCGGTGTGCAATCACCTCCTGCACCCACCATTCCTCAGCGTCGAATGTGCAGTCGAGGGTTGCATGACCGTTGCTGCGGACGTAGTCGATGCATGCCGCAATGTGGTCGCCCTGTGCCTGCAGCACGTCGGTGAGGTTGAAGTTGAACGACGCCTGGTAACCGCCCATGATGAACATGTTCGGGTACCCGTGCGTGTGGATGCCGAGCACTGTGCGGATGCCCTCGTGGTACTTGTCCTGCAGATCAAGGCCACCCTGGCCCAGGATGCGGTTGTAGGTGCCGGTCTTCTGGACCTCGAAGCCGGTCGCGTAGATCAGCAGGTCGAGCGGGTACTCCTTACCGTCGAAGACCGGTCCGGTCTCGCCAATTTCGGTGATTCCCTCCCCGTGGGTGTCGATCAGATGCACATTCGGGCGATTGAATGTAGGCAGATATTCGTTGTGGAAGCAGGGCCGTTTGCACATGAACATGTACCACGGCTTGAGCGAGTCCGCCGTGTTCGGATCGGTCACGATCTCATCGACGCGCTTGTGGATTCGCATCATGTGATCGATGTTGGCGTTCTCCTGGCGGCGGACCTTCTCGTCCGCCGTCATGTCGGCCCGCTTCTCGATCTGAATCGCCGACAACTGGGGCTCCGTCAGCATCTTGAGGCGCCGCTTGGCCTGCCACCCGGGCTGCAAGGAAGCAGCCCACTCGGGATCGGTCTCCCAGTCTTCCTTCACGTCGATCCCCGACGGCGTGCGCTGGAAGACGAACAGTTCCTTGGCGTTGGCGCCCAGCGAGGGGATGGCCTGGACGGCGGTAGCGCCCGTACCGATGATCCCGACGACTTTGTCGGATAGATCGGAGAGGTCGGCGCCGGTGTAGTCGTAGTCCCACCGCGACGTGTGGAACGAGTGGCCCTTGAACGTCTCCATACCCTTGATTCGGGCCAGCTTCGGCTTCGTCAGCGTGCCGTTGGCGCAGATCACGAACTTCGCGCGCATACGGTCGCCGCGGTCGGTCGTGACGAGCCACATCTGGTCGTCCTCGTCCCATGTGGTCGACGTGACCGTGGTCTGGAACACCGCGAGCTCATAGAGGCCGTACTTGCGGGCGATCGCTTGGCAGTGGGCGTAGATCTCAGGGCCGAACGCATAGTGGCGCGAGGGCACGTAGTTCATCTCGTCGAGCAGCGGCAGGTAGTCGTAGGCGACCACATCACAGGCCACGCCCGGGTAGCGGTTCCAGTACCAGGTGCCGCCGACGTCGGCTCCACGCTCGACGATGCGGATCGACTCGACGCCGACCTCACGAAGGCGGGCCGAGGTGAGCAGCGCAGAGAAGCCACCGCCGATGAACAGCACCTCGACGGTGTCGTCGATGGGCGCACGCTCGACGATGTCGCCCCCGTACGGGTCCGTCTCGTACACCGCCAGCGAACCCGCCAGGTCGGTGATGTACTGGCCCGTGCCCTCCGGCCGGAAGGCGAGGCGCAGGTTGCGCTCTTCGGCGAAGCGAGCCTTGATGGCCTCGTAGTACTCCTGCGCCTTCTCCTCTCGGGGCGCGCGAACGGGCTTCGCGGTCGGGGTGTCCTGCTGCGTCATGTGCTGTCTCCCTCAACGGTCGGACGTTCGTACCCAGGCTCTGCCCGAATGCTGACGGAGATATCTACCAGCGGTCTCCCTCATCGACCAATCTCGACGCGAACCCGGAAGAGTCCGTAGGGTGCAAGTCCGGAGGCCAGAATGCGAGCTGCAGTCCTGAACGAAGCACCCGGAATGCTCCACATCGAGGAGCTGCGCATCGACAAACCGGAAGCCGACGAGGTCCTCGGCTTCGGCTGAGTGGGCGCCAAACCAGGCCTCATGGAAAGCCGCGTCACTCCCCGCCGGAGTCGACGAGGTAGGCCTCGAACGTGAGGTCGATGCCGCGCTGACGGTGACGCACCAGCAGCCCGAGCAGCTGCGTACCTTCGATGCGCCATGCATCGATGCGCTCCTCGTCGACGGCACTCGCGTTGGTGATCCCGCCGTCGATCCCGTTCAGGAACCCCGTGAGTCGGCTCATGATCTCGACATGATCGCCCTGGAGCCGACCGAGGCGACTCGACAGCTCCGGTGCCAGTGAGCGGAGTTCGTCGTAGAGACCACCGGGCTGTTCGGTGAGGTGCACGTGGTCCGCGAAAGCGGCCTCGAGGGCCTGGGCCCGGGTGGCGACGAGCGTGCACCACGGGCGGACGCGGGCGAACGACGGCTGCGCCAACGCGTCCTCCAGGTCGAGGATGGCCGTACGCAGCACTTCCCGGTGTTCGACCACCGGTGCGGGGGGCGAGGGGACCGTGGTTCGGACAGACACACCGTTGTCGGGCATGGTCGGCCTTTCGTGGCAGGTGCCGCCGAGTCTCGCACCGAATGCCCGGACGCGCTCGGCCGATCTCCGGCAGAGTTCCCTCAGGCGTCGCCGAGCGTGGCGTCGGCGCGCACCTCGCGCATCGTCGTCAGCGCGAATACGGCGAGCTGGTCGAGCGCTTCGCCCACGAAGAAGCGCACGGTCACGAAGTTCGTGCGTCCTCGGCTCTTCTCCAACTGACCCTCGATGACGAACTTCGGTCCCATGATCGGCTCGAAGTAGTCGACACGCAGGTTGGTGGTCGCGAGCCAGAAGAACGGTTCCTCACGACGCCCGGCGCGCACCGTGAACAGCGAGACGAGATCGACGTACGTCGGCGTGAAGCCCCCGAAGAGCTGCCCTCGTGGGTTGCGGACGTGCGCCGGCAGATGGGCGACGATCCGCAGCAGACCCACGTCCTCCGTCTCGACCTCCCAGTCGTATGCCTCGAGGAAGTCGCCGGCGGCGTGGCCCCG
>JAYTFI010000767.1:0-3021 GCA_043734485.1 Acidimicrobiales bacterium
GGGCGATTGCGGTGACGTCCTCGTAGCGCGTGGGCAGAAACGTGCCGCCATCGCGTTCGGTGTGGGCGACCGGGCAGGTGTCGCGCAACGAGTCCCAGATCGCGAACGGATCGGCGATGTAGGCCGGATCGAAGATGTCGTAGTCCGTTGCCCAGTCAGTCACGCCCGTTTTGGCGACGCCCGGTTCTGTGACGCTCGTGCTCATGTTTCCCCCAGTTGATTGCCTGCGCGAAAGTTAGCCGCTTGGATAACTCCCGGCAAGCGGTCGGTTTCGCGCGCCTACGAATCCTTCTTTATGTCCGCAACCCGGCGGAAGACGCCGGTGTATCCGAACAGCTTCATGAGCGACGGCGTGATCCCTGGCGCGATGTTCGAAAGCACGATCAGCGGACGGATGGGCGGCGTATTGACGACCACTTCGGCGCGGTTCTTTCGTATGCAGCTGACAACGACGTCGGCGACCTTCTCGGGAGAGGATCGGCCGGCGATCTTCGGCGCGGTGACACCGTTGTCCTCCCAGCGGGCATACATGCCGGTGTCGGTGACGAAACCTGGGCAGACGACCGAGAATCCGACCGGTGAGCCGTGGTACTCGCAACGTAGCGAGTGCGTCATGCCGACCATGCCATGCTTGCTGGTTGCGTACGCAACGCCGTAGGGAACTCCGACCTTGCCGGCGCCGGAGGCGATGTTGACAACATGCCCCCGCTTGCGTTCCAGCATGCCCGGCACCACGGCGCGTGTGAGCATCAACGATGCGAGCAGGTTGACATCGAGTGTGCGCAGGAGATCGTCCTCGGATGCGCTCTCGAAACGGGCGACCACTTCGATCCCCGCGTTGTTGATCAAGATGTCGGGCACACCAAGGTCCGTCTCGGTGCGGTCCAACAACGCCGCCCGATCATCGGCGTTGGTCACATCGCATCGGGTGGCGATCGCCCTCACGCCTAGGGTGCTCATCTCTTTGCGAACGTCGTCGAGCTCGGCCTCGGAGCGTGCCGCAAGCGACAGGTTCACGCCCTGCTTGGCAAGGGCCCGGGCGATGTGGACGCCGATGCCACGTGAAGCACCGGTCAAGACGGCGGTGGTTCCCCGCAGTTCCTTCATTGCTGCCCTCGTTCTCGGTGCCCAGCCGGAGGAATGTCCGCTGTCGGTGACCTCCCTTGTCTAGTTCATGGCCCGTCATCGCTGCCGTGTCGTGGGAGGCATCGGGACGGGGAACGCTTCCGATCACGTCCGCCTATCGTTCCGTCATCGACACGCCAGCCCGGCTGAGCCGGAGCGCTCCTAGAAGTGAACAAGGCGGCCCGGCCGCGTCGCCGCGACCGAGTGGCTCTCGCGACGTGGCCCAAAGACCACACTGCCCGGATCGGCCTTGGCGTGCGGCTCGAGTGGGATCGTGTGAGGGTCGTCCATCCGAAAGTCGACGCCGTGGCGGTGATCGGGTTTGCCCTCGCCCAGGCTCTGGCCAAGAATCCATTGGCCAACCGACGGGTGGCGATCTGGGCGGTCCGGTCCAATCCAACGGTGCGATTGTCCTTCGCCGTGGATTCTCGAGACGACCTGAGTTTCGCCGTGGTCGACGCGTGTCGTCGAATCGCTTCCTGTCATCCTGTCCCGACCAGGGGCTGCGGGCCTGGTCAGCACTCAGCGCGGGCTTGGGCATCGGTATGTTCGGCATCCCCGGCGCGCCGTTCGGGGCCGCGATGATCTCATCAGTGGCGCGCTTCGGGCTTCCGGCAGTTGATGTCCCGCTCGTACCGTTCACGCGATGCGCGCTGGTGTGTTCCGTCGGAGCAATTGCCCCCTCCGTGGTTGCTCGTGAGGGGAAAGCCGTCGTCGTCGATACCGTCGAGGTCCGCGTGAGCTACGACCATCGGGTCTGTGACGGCGCCCAATTGGCGGGGCTGCTCGAAGACTTCCTCCAGGCCTGCTACGGCTCGGCCGCTTCCGGCCCGCGACCGTCGCATGACCAGCCTGTGACCGGAGACAGGCCAACTGGCTAACCTCACCCCGGTGGCCCCCCAACCTGCGCCGAAGCGGCCTCGCAAGCAGACGCCTCCCAAGGGTGCCGACGAGGTCCGTGAAGCGCTCGTCAAGGCCGCCATGCATCTGCTGCCGCGCAAGGGTCCGGGTGGCGTGAGCGGTCGTGACCTCGCCGAGCGGGCCAAGGTGAACTACGGCCTCCTCCACCACTACTTCGGCACGAAGCAGGCCGTCTTCACGGAAGCCTTCCTGCGTATGCGGGCCGACTTCATCGAGCGCCACGGCACCGCAGGCTCGGCGGAACTGGTGCTCGATCAGCAGGACCCGTTCCTGCGCACGATCGTGTGGACCTCGCTCATCGACCCGAAGGTCTACAAACCGGCGCGTGACGGCTTGATGGCGGACCAGCAACTCGAGGCGCTCCGCGAACGGCTGCCCAACTCGACACCAGAGGCGGCGCTCAAAGCGCGCGCCATGCTGCTGCAGGCTGCGCAGTTCGGCCTCGCCACGAACCTGCACATGCTGTTCGAGATCTTCCGGGTAGACAGCGGTGAGCGAGACGCAGTCGAGGCCGAGCTTCGTGCGGTGTACTGCGAGCTCGGCGGCTGAGGTGGCCGCTTACGCCTCCACGTACTCGGCGAGAAGATCCGGCACCTGCAGATGCGTGGGGATGCGGTCCCGCCCGATCATCGCGTCGAGCGTCGCATGCACATGCCAGATCCGCCGCTCCTGGTAGTTGAGCGGGATGCCGCTGTGGGCGGTGACCTCGACCGATCGCTGGATCGGTTCGAGGTTGGCCATGTCCTCGTCCATCACGATGTCGAAGCCGGCGAGGCGTCGCTCCCAGCGCTCGGGGCGCGCCCCCGTTCCCCAGTCCGGACCGAACCACACCACGTCGAGCCGGGTTCGGTCGATGGCCAGCGGCCAGAACAGCAAGAACGGGAACCCACTCGCCTCCAACGGCGTGATGAGGTTAGGGAACATGCCATAGGCGGGATTCGTGGTCCAGAACAGCTCATCGATTCCCGGTATCCG
>JAYTFI010000768.1:0-10544 GCA_043734485.1 Acidimicrobiales bacterium
TGGGCTGCGGCCCGTACCGCACCTGGCGGCTCGTCGCCCCGGAGCGGCGGGTACCGCAGCACCCGCAGCAGCGTCCGCGTGCTCCCGTCGAGCATGGTCGACAGCGGCTGCGTGAACTTCTCGGCGACGGCGGCCGGCGTGTTCTCCTCGACCCAGCCCAGCATGGTCTTGGCCACCGCTGCCGCCTGCTCGGCGTATTCGAGCGCTGCGTTGGACACGGTGTCGGGATACCGGCCCCATGGGTAGACGTGGAAGAACTCCTTGATGTCCTTGACCGAGTTGCCCTTGGCTGTCTCCGAGGTGTCGGGGCCGAAGTATCCGTTCTGGTTGTCGGCATCGAACTTGTATGCGTGCTTCGTGTCGCCATCGAAGAACACAAGCCATTCGTCGTAGATCTTCTGGACGAGCGACTGGGGGAGCGGATGGTTGACCACGACGCCGAAGCCGGTCTCGCGCAATGACCGGGTGAAGCGTTCGGGTGCATCGGGGGCGGTGTAATCGACGACGGCTACCTGCATGCGCCAAGTCTCGCGCCGGACCGCGCCGTTGTCGGACTTCAGAATCTGACTCGAAATTCAGGAACTTGCGGGTCGGCTGGATACGCGCCTGCCCACTGTGCAATCGTCCCGCACATGCCTGCGCACATGGGAGCCCAACGACCGCTCGGACTCGGCTACTGGCCACTGCCGGAGGACGACCCCGGCGTTGCGCTGCGCCAGGAGTCGATTCGCATCATCACTCCCGACCGGGCACTGGTGCGGGGCTTGCTGTGGCGTCCACCGGTGGGAACGCCGGAGAAGAAGACGGCCGTGATCCTGTCGCACCCGCGGGGCGACTTCTCCGTCCACTACGCGTGCCCACTCCTGGCCGCCGCCGGCTACGCAACGTTCGGCTTCGGTACCCGCTACCAGAACAACGACACGGACTGCCTCCACGAGGCATGCGTCACCGATGTGAAGGCCGCGGCCGACGAGATGCGCCGACGGGGCTACGAGCAGGTGGTGCTGCTCGGCAATTCGGGCGGCGGTTCGCTGATGGCACTGGCGCAGAAAGAGACCGGCTGCGGCGACGGCTGGGTCGGCGTGGCCGCGCACCCCGGCGAGGGGGTGTTCATGGGCCACGTGATCGACCCGTCGGTCGCCGATGAGAACGATCCGTACGCAGTCGTGCCGGAGCTCGACATGTACAACCCCGACAACGGCTGGAAGCCGTGGCCGAACGTGTGCACCTACGACCGCGCCTGGCTCGCCCGCTATAGGGAGGCCCAGATCGCCCGTATCGCCCGGATCGACGCCATCGCCAAGACCAACCTGGCCGACGCCGAGCTGGCCCGCACCGCCGTTGGCTCGTTCGATCGCGAAACGCAGCTTCGCCTGTGGCGCGACGCCCGCCAGCGCGCGGTCCACATGAAGTACCTCGTGATCTACCGGACGCTCGCCGACCCGGTGTACCTCGATCCGACCATCGAACCCGACGAGCGCCCGCCCGGTTCGCTGTTTGCGTTCCCCGACCCGTTCGATGCCAACTACGGCCGAGGCGGGCTGTCGCGCACGATGACCTCGCGCGGTTGGCTGTCGACATGGTCGGCGCTGTCGTCGCACGCCAAGCTGGCCGACACGATGCCGCACGTGAAGGTGCCTACCATGATCGTGCATCCGACCGCGGACACCGAGATCCGCATCCGCGAGGCCCTCGAGATCCGCGACAACGCCGGCGCTGACGACGTGACATACCTGGAGATGAAGGGTGCTCTCCACTATCTCGAGGGCAGCCGACCTGAGGCGATGGACGCCATCATCGCCTGGCTGGACAAGCGCTACAGCTGACCGGAAAATGACTTGTGTGGTCGCGAGATGTGGCGCGGGCGAGCCCGGGGGCCCAAGAGGGATACGAAAGTCTGATCGGCGTGCTCGTGGCACAGTGCGTTGCCCTTCTGATCGGACCCCACACCAAACTGAGCTACGGCCTCAGGACCAGCAGACGACGGCGTGACAGGCTCACCCAACACCATTTTCACGCATGCGTCACGGCCGCGCAGCGGCAACAAAAACTAAGCTGATCAGCCCTTGACGGAACCGGCCAGTAGGCCCTTCACGAAGTAGCGCTGGAGCGCGAAGAACACCGTCAGCGGCACGACGGCCGAGATGAACGCGGCGGACGTGAGCAAGTGCCAGTCCTGACCGCGGTTGCCCGACACTTCAACGAGCTTGGCGGTGATCGGCGCCTTCGTCCCGCCGCCGGCGAAGATCTTCCCGACGAAGAAGTCGTTCCAGATGAACAGGAATTGGAAGATCCCCAGCGAGGCGATCGCCGCGACCGAGAGTGGCAGCACGACCTTACGGAAGATCGTCATGTGACCGGCGCCGTCCATACGCGCCGCTTCGATCAGCTCGGCCGGCAGCGAAGAGACGAAGTTCTTCAATATGAACATGCAGAACGGCATACCGAAGCAGGCGTGCGCGATCCACACCTGGATGAGCGGTGAGACGTGAAGCGCCGGGATGATCGTGACAGACCCGATGTGCGAGCCCAGGTTGAACATGCGCAGCAAGGGGATGATTGCCATCTGGAGCGGCACGACGAGGAGTCCGATCACGCCGACGTAGAGCCAGTCGCGTCCCTTGAACGACATCCACGAGAACGCGTACGACGCAAGTGCCGCTATGGCGACGGAGAACAGCGTGGCCGGCACGGCGATCTTCACCGAGTTCAAGAAGTATTTGCCGAGCTCGATGCCCGACTTCTTGCCGAGCACCGAGACGTAGTTGTCGAAGGTCGTGGTCGGGTGCTTGAACCACGTCCACCACCCGGACGTCTTGATCTGGTGCTCCGGCCGGAACGACGTCAGCAGCAGACCGAACGTGGGAACGGTCCAGACGATAGCGATCACCCACACGAACCAGCGCCCCGCCCTTGTGCCGAGCGTCGCCGCCAGCTTGCGACCGAGCGGTTCGGGGCCGGCCGGTTGCGAATGTCCTGACGCGGTCACGTCGCTCATCCTCCGACCATCTCCTGTGCCCGCTTCTGACCCCGTTGGTTGAGGACGACGACCGGTATCACGATGATGAAGAGCAGCACGGCGAGGGCGGAGGCGAGGCCGTCACGGCTTTCCAGGAAGAACTTCGAATACATCTCGTTGGCGATCGTGCTCGTGTTGAAGTTGCCGCCGGTCGTGGCCTGCACGATGTCGAAGGCCTTCAGCGATGCGATCGTTCCCGTGGTCATCACGGTGAGCAGCGCCGGTCGGATGTACGGAAGCGTGACCTTGTAGAACACCTGTCGGCTCGAGGCGCCGTCCACGATCGCCGCCTCTTCGAGCGACTCGGGTACGCCCTTGATGGCGGCCGAGAGCACGACTGTGGCGAAGCCGGTCTGCACCCAGACGAGGATCACGATCAGCAGGAACGTATTCATCTGTGCCGGATGCTCGAGCAGCCACAGCCGCTGACCGTCGCCGCCGAAGCCTTTCGGCCATCCCGGGATGGCCTTCGTTATGGCGTTGAGGAGGCCGAAGTTGAACGGCGGTCCGTCGTAGACGAACTTCCAGATGATGCCGGCGCCGGCCAGTGACAGCGCCGACGGGATGAAGATCAATGACTTCGCCAACTTCTCGCCCTTGGCCTTGTCTGCATAGCGGGCGATCGTGAGTCCGAGTGCCGTGCTGACCGTTCCGCCGAACAGCACCCACAGCGCCGAGTTCAGTATTGCGATGCGCTCGTTGTGATCGGTGAAGACGTACTTGTAGTTCGTGAGCCCGCCGAACGGCTGGCCCTTCTTGTCCGACAGCAGGCTCAGCCACATCGTGCGCAGGGCCGGCACGACGAGCCCGATGACGATGAGCACCACAGCCGGTCCGAGGAAGACTGCGATCTGGCTCCCCTCGCGTAAGCGCTTCGGCACGAGCGTGGTGACTCCGTAGAGCAGCAGCAACGCGCCTACGAAGCCGCCCAGCGCGAGCACGACCGTGCCCAACGCAGCCAGAAGTTCCCCCATTGCGCTCCTGCCCCCACTCCCGTTCGAGATTCCGACATGCATTGTCAAGCTAGAGGGGACGGGCCGAGATTGTTCAGCGGCCCGTCCCGTCACAGCGTTATACGGAGATCAGCTGGCGGGCCAGCTCTTCTCGACGTTGTTCAGCATGTCCGTGGTGCTCTCGCCCGTGATCCAGGCGGTGGCTTCCTTCCAGAACGAGCCGGAGCCGACTGCACCCGGCATCTGGTCCGATCCGTCGAAGCGGAACACATCGGCGCTCTTGCCGATGCCGGCCAGCACGCCGAAGAACGGGTTCTCGAACAGCGTCGTGTCGTAGTCCTTGCGGGGCGAGAACTTCCCGGCCAGCTTGGCGTAGTTGTTCGCGGCCTCGAGGGACGTGATGTAGCGGATCGTGTCGAACGTCTCCGGGTTGCTGTTCGTGGCTGCGAGCATGTCGCCGCCGCCGAGCATCACCTTCGGATCGCCGGCCTTGGCCACGGGCAGGTAGAACGCGCTGACCGTGCCGTCGTCACCGTAGGTGGTGCCCTTCGGCCAGAACGAGCTGAAGAAGTCGGCCTGGCGGTGCATGTAGCACTTGCCGTCGAGGATGGGCAGTCCACCGTCCTGGAAGCGGGTGGTGGCGATGGCCTTAACGTTGCCGACGTACTTGGGGTTCTTGAGGTAACTGCCGACGGCATCCACCGCGGCCGCGACCTTGGGGTCGTTGAACGGGATGGTGTGCTTGACCCACTGGTCGTAGACGTCGGCGCCATTGAGGCGCAGCATCATGTCCTCGGTCCAGTCGGTGATGACCCAGCCGGTTGCCACGCCCGACTCGATGCCGGCGCACCAGGGCGTACCGCCATCGGCGACAATCTTGTCGGACAGGGCCTTCATCTCGTCGAGTGTGGTCGGGATCGTGTAGCCCTTGGCCTTGAACGCCGCCGGGCTGTACCAGACGAGCGACTTATAGTTCGCCTGGTAGGCCGCTCCGAGGAGCTTGCCGTCGACGGTGCCGAGCGTGGTCCAACCGGACAGGAAGTTCTTGTCCAGGTTGTCCTTTATGTCGGCGGGCAGTTCGATCAGCTTGGCCGCGTTGGTGGCCATGAGGCCGGGCTGCGGGAAGTCGATGAGGGCGGGGGCGGTGCCGCCGTCGAGGCGGAGCTTCACGTCGGCCTCGAACGTCTTGGCGGACTCCCACACGACGTCGACGCCGGTGCAGTCCTGGAACGGCGCCCACACCTTCTCGAAGTTGGCGATGTCGTTCACGTCGGAGTTGGGCGAGAAGATGGTGACCTTCTTGCCCGCGTACTGCTTGTCGCATTTGATGGTGCCACCGGCGGTGCCGGGCTCCCCGACGGCAGCGGCAACAGCCGCCGCAGTGGTGTCCGCGGCGGCAGCCGCAGTCGAGTCAGCCGCTGCGGCCGCGGTCGTGTCGGCAGCAGCTGCTGCGGTCGTGTCAGCCGCTGTTGCTGCGGTCGTCTCGGCGGTCGACGCCGCCGTTGTCTCGGCCGCCGGAGCGGCCGTGGTGTCGCTGGATTTGTCTTTGCTGCATGCTCCGGCGACAAGCGACAGCGCGACGAGCGCGCCGATTGCCAGGGTCATTCTTCTCTGCATTCTCTCCCCTTAAAGGTCAGGTGCCGTAGGTCACAGTCCCCCGGCGGAACGGGAGGATAGGTCATTCGGACGGCAAGCGCATGAAACCGCTTACGGTTGTTCAGCTCGCAAGAAACTGGTCGGGTTTGCGAGCACTGGGAACGCTCCCATGATCACGCCGATATGCGTACGATCACGGGCCCAACTCGCGGCCACGAGGGGAAGGCGTCCGGCCACGGCACTAGCGTCCGCTGGCCATGCAGGACCCTCGATCCGCCTCCGTCGCCGACCATGCCCGCCGAGCCTTCGAGGCCCGGGTCCGGGTTTGGGAGCCGCGCCTGGCAGGGCCGCTTCGCGCCGTCTACGGACCCGAGGGTGCGGTACCCCTGACGGAGCGGCTCCTGCACGCGGTCCGGCTCGCCGTCGCGTCACGCAGCCCAGCGCTCCTCGCCCTGGATGCCGATCGACAAGCCGACCGCGGCTGGTTTCAGGACACTCGCCAGATCGGCTACGTCGCCTACGCCGAGCTGTTCGGTCCGACGCTGCATGAGGTCGGGCAACGTGTCGACTACCTCGCGGAGCTCGGCGTCACCTACTTCCACCTCATGAAGGTCCTGGCCGCCCGACCGGAGCCGAACGACGGTGGCTTCGCCGTCGCCGACTACCGGGCGGTCGAGCCCGCATTGGGCTCGATGGCAGACCTCGAACGGCTCGCTGACGAGCTGCACACCCGCGGCATCTCGCTGTGCATCGATCTCGTGATGAACCACACGGCCCGGGAGCACGAGTGGGCGGTGCGGGCGCGCGCAGGCGAGGCTCGATATCGCGACTACTACCTGGTGTACGCCGACCGCACCGAGCCCGACGCGTACGAGGCGACGCTTCCTGAGGTGTTCCCGGAGATGGCGCCGGGCAACTTCACCTGGGACGACGATCTCGGCGGATGGGTCTGGACGACGTTCAACTCCTACCAGTGGGACCTGAACTACCGGAACCCCGACGTCCTCGTCGAGATGCTCGAGGTGATGCTGTTCCTGGCCAACGCCGGGGTCGACGTGCTGCGCCTCGACGCCGTCGCCTTCACATGGAAGCGCCTGGCTACGAATTGCCAGAACCAGCCCGAGGCCCACCTGATCGTTCAGGTTTTGCGGGCCCTCATGGAGATCGCTGCACCCGGCGTGATCTTGAAGGCCGAGGCGATCGTCGGGCCGCGCGAACTGACGGCGTACCTCGGCTCCCACGGGCGGGAGCGGGCAGAGTGCCACGTCGCCTACCACAACCAGCTGATGGTGATGATGTGGAGCGCACTCGCGAGCGGCGACGCCCGCCTGGCAACCGAGGCCATGGCTGCGCTCGCGCCGACCCCGACCGGAGCCGGTTGGGTCACCTACGTACGCTGTCATGACGACATCGGGTGGGCGGTGCACGACGATGACGCCGCCCGCGTCGGCCTCGCCGGTCCTGCGCACCGCCGGTTCCTGGCCGAGTGGTACCGCGGCGATTTCCCCGGTTCCTTCGCCCGCGGCGAGGCCTTCAGTGCCAACGCGGAGACGGGTGACGAGCGCACCTGCGGCATGACGGCAGCGTTGTGCGGCATCACCGATGCCGAGCGTTCCCGAGACAGCGTCGCCCTCGACTATGGGCTTCGCCGACTACGGCTCGCGTACGGGGTGGCTGCGTCGTTCGGTACGCCACTCGTCTACATGGGCGACGAGATCGCGCTACCGAGCGACACGTCATATCGCCACGATCCTCTGCGCGCAGATGATTCGCGGTGGGCGCAGCGTCCGACCATGGACTGGGACCGCGCGGCCGAACGCAAGGTGCCTGGAACCGTCGCGCACCTCGCGTTCTCGGCATTGCACGGCGTGCTCGATGCCCGATGCCGGACGCCCCCGATGCGCCAAGGCGGAACGGTCACGATCCTTCACGTCGATGATCCGCGCGTGTTCGCGTTCGCCCGCTCGCACCCCGAGCACGGCCGAGTCCTCGGCCTGGTGAACGTGTCGACGTCACCTGCGTCTGCCCCGCTGGAGACGCTGGCCTGGGCGGGCGTGAGCGAGGGGGCGTCCGAGGTTCTGGGCACTACCGGAATCGAGCGGAGCGCAGGTCGAATCCATCTCCCCGCCCTCACGATGGCATGGTTCACTGACGACCTGGAGGCACGGGTCGTGCCGTCGCCACCGGCGCCCGACTTCGCCTGACGCCGTCTGGCTTCAAGACCCTCTTGCCTCCCACGATCGAAATCGAGGAACCGATGCGCCCCGACATCCGCCTGAGCATGTATAGCCATGGCGCCGGCTGTGCCTGCAAGCTCGGGCCCTCCGAGCTCGCATTCGTGCTGCGCGACATGCCCGTTCCCTCCCACCCCGACCTGCTGGTAGGGACGGCCAGCGGCGACGACGCCGCCGTGTGGCGGGTATCCGATGACCGGGCCATGGTGGCGACGATCGACTTCTTCACGCCAGTTGTCGATGACGCCGCCACCTGGGGGGCAATCGCTGCGGCGAACGCGGCCAGCGATGTATACGCAATGGGCGGGCGGCCCTTGTTCGCGCTCAACGTCGCGGCCTGGCCCCGCGACCTTCTCGACCTCGCGATCCTGTCCGAGGTACTCCAGGGCGCAACCGCGATCGCGGCCAAGGGCGGTTGGCTGACCGTAGGTGGACATACTGTTGACGGGCCCGAGCCGATGTTCGGTCAGGCCGTGTTCGGCGAGGTCCACCCGGATCAGATCATGACGAACGATGCCGCTCTGGCCGGGCAGGCGATCCTGCTCACGAAGGCGATCGGCACCGGCGTCGTGACGACTGCGCTCAAGCGCCTCGACCCGCAGGCGTCCAAGCTGGGCGGACGCCTGTACGAGCCCTACGAGGCCGCAGTCGATTCGATGACGACGCTGAACGACGTCGCCAGCCAGATCGCCGTGCGCTACGGGGTTCGGGCCGCAACGGATGTCACCGGGTTCGGACTGACCGGCCACCTCCACAAGATGGGGCGGGGGAGCGGGGTGGCGATGGTGATCGATGTGGACGCGATCCCCGTACTACCCGGCGCCGAACAGCTGCTGGCCGACGGTTTCGTCCCCGGCGGTACCGGCCGCAACCTCGAGTTCGTGGCCGCGCACGTCGTGGCCGACGACGCCCTCTGGGCGAGCCGTCAGAACCTCCTCGCCGACCCGCAGACGTCGGGTGGGCTGGCGATGTGCGTCGACCCGGCGAATGTCGACGCCGCGCTCGCCGATCTGCGCTCGGCAGGGTTGCCTGCGGCTCGCATCGGCACGGTCGTGGACGGGCGTCCAGGCGAGCTTCGGTTCCGATAAGGGGACCGGAAGCGCTGCTCGTGCTGAACTGCGCCGTGATGGCTGCCGACCTTGACGATGTTTCGCCGGCACGGTGGCACGCGCCGTACTTCGCCGCACAAGGTCTGCTCACGCGGCTGCCCTGCCCGACCGGACCGGAACCGACCCCGCACGTGTTCGGCGCCTCTTGCGCCTGGTTCCCGGCCGTCGGTGTCGTCGTCGGCGCAATAGCGGCGGCCGTGTTGGCGCTCCTCGGCGGCGCACTTGACGAGCCGATGGCGTTGTCCGTCGCCGCCGCGATCGGCGTCGGCGCGCTGGCAACGGGTTCGTTCCACGAGGACGCATTCGCCGACGTCTGCGACGCGTTCGGGGGGATGACACAGGAACGTCGGCGCGACATCATGCGCGACAGCCGGGTCGGGTCGTTCGGTGCGGTCGGCGTCGCCGTGCTGATCGTGGCCAAGGTCGCCGCGCTCTCGTCGGTGCCGTGGCGCGTCGCTGCGGCGGCATTGCTGCTCGGACACGTCATCGCCCGCTGGTCGTCGACAGTGATGCTGCGCTGGGTCCGATTCGCCGATACCGACGAGATCGCCAAGGTCTATGCCGGGCAGATCACCTGGCTCCGGCTCGCGTTGGCCAGCGCGCTGCCGACGGTTCCCCTCGCCGTCTTCCTCGTCGGCCCGTTCGTGTCGCTCGGACTCTTCGCGGGGATCGTCGCGCTCGTTGCCCTCGCTTCGGCGTTCTTCCGGAGGTGGCTGGGAGGGATCACGGGCGATTGCATCGGTTCGGTCAACCAGGTGGTCGAAGTGATCGTCTATGCGGTCGCCGCGAATCCCACGGTGGCCGAGTCGATCCTCCGCCGGCTCAGCTGACGGCTGTTCGCTGCGCGCGAACTGACCTGTCGCTGCGCGCGAAGTCGCCGAATTTCGGCATTTCGAGCGGAGAACGACCGGATTCGCGCGCAATGACAGCTGAAACCGCGCGCCGCGATCTGATAGCGCTGGCGTGGGGCGGCGTTAGGGTGCACCCATGGCACGCCTACCGCTCGTCGATTCCAACGATCCGCACACCGATCCCAAAGCCGTGGACGTGTTGAAGGCGGTGAGCAGGCGACGCAACCGCACGGTCGATCCCAACGTGTACCGGGCCATGGCGAACCACCCCGAAGCCCTGCGATCACTCGTCGCGTTCGGCACGGTGGTGTATTTCGAGAACTCGATGACGCCGGCGCAACGCGAGCTCGCCTACCTCACCGCCAGTCTCACCAACGATTGCCATTACTGAATTCCGACTCATGTGCTGCTCGGTCGAGCAGCGGGATTGACGGACGAGCAGCTTGCCCATCTTGGCGACAGCACCCGGCCCGAAGGCATCTACGACGATGCGGCGTGGGCGATCGTTCACTACGCGCAGGTATCGACGCGCAACGAGCCGATCACGAACGCCATCTATGCCAGCCTCCGGATGCATTTTTCTGAGAGCCAGATCATCGAGATCTGCTTCACCGTCGGGCTCAGCAACACGATCAACCGATTCCATGCGACATTCCTCACCGATGTCGATGAGTCCACACAACAGGTCCTTGCACCGTCGTGCCCGCTGAACTATCCCGTTCTTGGTGACGACCTCGAACCCGTTTGAGGGCGGAACCTGAAGGTGGCCGCAGAGCCAGTTG
>JAYTFI010000769.1:0-3673 GCA_043734485.1 Acidimicrobiales bacterium
GTCGTCGCCGCGGCGATCCGGGCCGAGGAAGGCACCGGTCCTGATGCGTCCGTCCGCAAAGTCGCGGCGCTCGCCGGGTACGTGTCGTACGGACTGATGTGGCTCACGCTCGTATGGGGAATCGTGACCACGACCGGGTGGGCGATGAAGTTCATCCGCCGCTCCGCCGTCTACGGCGGACACATGACCCTCGCAATCACGACGCTCGCCTTCACACTGGTTCACGCCGCGACCTACATCTTCCAAACCCAGCAACACTTCTCGGTCGTCGACACCTTCATACCGTTTGCCGGTGAGGCCGAAGTCGCGATCGGGATCATCGCCTTCGAACTTGCGCTCGCCGTGGCCGTGTCCGTCTGGTTCCAGCGCAAACTCACCTACCGGCGATGGCATCTCGTTCACTTCATCGCGTACCCGGTCTTCGCTCTCTCGCTCATCCACGTGTTCGCGACATCATCTGAAGCTCGCGGCGGCGGACCCATCACGCTCGTCCTCGCCGCGTCGACTCTCGGGTTGATCGCGCTCAGCGTGTTACGAGCCATTCCGCATCTGCCGATCGCGTCCAAGGCCCGGATCTCGCACGTGGAGCCATGACTATGACCCCGGCAGCGCCAAACGCAGGGTCGGGCTCGGCGAGCTTTCAGGTCACGGTCAGCGTCGACAACAACCATTGCCACTTCTACGCGATCTGCGTCCAGGAAGCACCCGAGGTGTTCGACCTCTCCATCGACGGACGACTCCGCTACAAGGCCAAACCCGCCGCGCACCTTCACGAAAAAGTGTGGAACGCCGCACGGTTGTGCCCCATGCAGGCAATCCACATCGATCCTGCCGAAACCGTCGCGGTACCCGTGGTCCTCAATGCCGCAGCGGACCACTCGGATAGCCGCGGCCAACACTTTCGGAAGCTTCGAGCGAACGGCGAAACGTCATGAGGGCCTTCAACAACATCACCATCATCGGAGCAGGGCTCGCCGCACTGCGCTGCGCGGAACGGCTCCGCGAACGCGGCTACGCACGTCCGATCGTGATCTTCGGTGACGAGCCGTGCGGCCCGTACAACCGGACGCCGTTGTCCAAACAACTTCTCACCGGAGAAATGCACCCCGACCAACTCCGACTCCAAACCTCAACCGCACTCGGCGACATCACCTGGCGACTCGGAACGCGCGTCACAGGCCTTTCCGCCACCCGCGAAGTTGTGCTCGCCGACGGGACCGCGGAAGCGGTCGGTGGGCTCGTCATCGCGACCGGCGTGACGCCACGCACCATCCCAGGCGCCGAACGCTTCCCGGACCGGGTGTTCGTGCTTCGCACCCTCGACGACTGCCGTCGACTCGACACCGCAATCGCCACGGCGCGCGGCATCGCGATTATCGGCGGCGGGTTCATCGGCTGCGAAGTCGCAACCTCGGCCGTCAAGCGATGCATCCCCGTCACCATGATCGACGTCTCCACCACCCTCCTCAGCCACGCCATCGGACACGAGCTCGGCCAGATCATGACCGACATCCACCGTGAGCACGGCGTCGATGTCCGCACCGGACACGGCGTTGCCACCCTCGAACACGACCCGGCCGGCGACACCATGACCATCACCCTCACCGACAACACCGCAATCCACGCTGACGTTGTGGTCATCGGAGTGGGCACCGCCCCACGAGTCGAAGGACTCGCCGGGTTCGGGCTCGACCTAGCCGACGGCGTCCTGTGCGGACCGACATGTCACGTCACCGGACTGCCCGATGTCGTCGCCGCTGGCGACGTGGCCCGCTGGCCGAACCTTGCCTTCGACAACGTGCCCCGCCGCGTCGAGCACTGGATCAACGCCGTTGAACAGGCCCGCCACGCCGCTGACGCACTCCTCGACGGGATCGACACCGCGCAATCATTCACTCCGATTCCTCGGTTCTGGTCCGAACAACACGACACCAAAATCCAATCGATCGGCATGCCGCGGCTCGGTACCACGGTGGCCATCGCCGAGGGTTCGGTCGCGAAACGCCAACTCGTCGCCACCTACACCAACGACGCAGGACGACTCGTCGGCGCCGTCGCCATCAACGCACCCCGCGCCCTCATCCCCTACGCCGAACGAGTGACCGCCCTCCCCAACCGGCGAGTTGCCGACCGCTGACGCGTTGCGTCGCCCAACGAAATCGGGCTGAGGTCGTTCCACGGGTATCGGCCCGACCACCTTCGGACGTCCGACCGACTGCACACTGCGAACCCCCTCGGCGGTGCGTACCCCCGCTCGGTCAAATTCGAGGCACGCGACGCCATGTCATCGGTGCAAGGCCGCTTGAGCTGACCTACCGAACACGAACGCCATGTTCAGCAGTTCCCAACCAGAACGGTTCCGTCGTGATCCAATTCGTGGCTCTGGGGCTCGGTACGTTGATGTCGGCAACGCTCAACATGGCGCCACTTTTTTTGCTGCTCCAATTTGCAACCTCCCGGCGACACGGGGCTTACGCCCGCAAGCGGGCCGACCCTCCGACAATCGCGCCCGCTCCGTTCGAGCAATTGCTGATCGAACTCCGGTCATGAGCGCGCGAGCGATCTGACGTTCCCCACGGATTCCGGAGTCGATTTAGTGGTCAGGCGACTGCGGAGATGTGTCTAAGCGACTCGTATGTTTCGACTGGTGAACGATACCCAGTTGATGGGTGAAGATGCCTCCAATTATACCATGACTCGACCCAAAAGAACAAGTCATATTTCAAATGATTCACACATTCCCAACGGTACCGGTCCACGAGTTCTCGCTTCAAAATTGAGAAGAAAGACTCGGCGCCGGCGTTGCCGTAGCAAACTCCTCGACGGCCCATGGATTGGCGGATCTTGTAGGTGGCGCAGGCTTTTCATCCGTCGTGTAGCGCGTGGGCGGACTGCTTGGTCCGCTGGACGCCGAGGCACTGATTCGGCCGAAGGTCCGATGTTGGGCAGGCCGCTGGTCGACACGGTCGCGTCGAGTCGTTATCCGAACATGAAGGAGTTGCGACCCGGCTCGACGGGTCGCACGCAAATACGAGTGCTGTTCGCCTTCGATCGTCAACGCAAAGCAATCCTCTTGCTTGTTGACGATAAGAGCCGGGACTGGCGCGGCTGGTACCGACTCAACATTCCAATGGCCGACGACCTGTTCGATGAACACCAACGAATACGCGACGCAGAGGTACTTGAAAAACCGCTACTCCTCGAAGGAAGGAGCCGCGATGTCGGCAGCAGGAACGAAACAGAACGGGCTCCGAGCGAAGGGGTCGGGTGGGATCATCGATCTTGGCGCGGGCAAATGGAAGATCGACATCGAGATCGGCCGAGATCCGCGCCGGTTCGGTGCGGGGGCCCGGAACGCCCGGAGCCGGGCGCCGTCGTGGGAGCGCAGGCGGGTGCGTCGCCAGCCGATGTCACGCTTGAGATACGAGATCCGGCAGGAACGCCAAGTGAGCACGCAACGTCTGGTAGTCGGATCGTTCGCTCATGCCGACAACCCCTCATCGGCCACCGTCGCGTTGGTGATGGTCGTGGCGCCGGGGAAGGCGAGGCGGATGACGTCGGCCATGCCGGCCAGATCAACAGAGGGTTCCGAACCGGCATGGCCGAGCAGTCGGGCTCGCTCCGCCAGCGCGGCCTCGCCGGGTGGCTTGTTGGCCTTGCGGTCACACGGCCG
>JAYTFI010000770.1:0-1873 GCA_043734485.1 Acidimicrobiales bacterium
GAGCTTGGGATCGCGGAGCGGACGGTGAAGACCCACATCTCCAACATCTTCAGCAAGCTCGAGCTCTCCGATCGGACCCAGGCCGCCCTCTATGCGCACAAACGGGGTCTCGTCGAGGGCGGCTCTTAGCACATGTTTCGCTCGTTCTGAGACGCATGTCTCTACGTAAGACAATCGCGTAATACCATTGTCCGTCTGGGGGCCGATGCCGGGTAACAGCTCCGTAACCGAACCTTCTTGCCATGGCCACCCGAGTCCTCATTGTCGACGACCATCGCGCCGTCCGTGAGGGCGTCCGAGCGATGTTGGAGACGGAGCCCGATCTGATCGTCGTCGGTGAAGCTGCCGACGGGATCGAGGCGGTCAGCAAGTCGCTGGACCTGCGGCCCGACCTGATCGTCCTCGACAACTCGATGCCCGGCCTGACCGGCCTCCAGGTCGCCCGCCGTATCCATCCCGACTTGCCGAGGACCGCGATCGTGTTCCTGACCCTTGACCCCGGGATCCGTGAACTGGCCTTCGCCAGCGGCGCGACTTCGGTCGTCCTAAAGGACGCGCCGCCCGAGGAGCTCGTGCAAGCGGTCTTGGCCGCCGCTGCGACCATCGGTGGTTCGCGTGTCGCGACACTTGCGCGGCCGAACGCCGGCCTGATCCCACTCGTCGCCGCATCTGCCTCCCCGCACGTCGCTCGGGGGCTGCCTCGTCCGCATCCCGCGCCGTCCCGCCACGCCGGTCCGACGTCGTCCGGCGAACGAGCCCGTCCCGCTCTCGCCACCCTCTACCGACACCGCATCGCTGTCGCGCTCGTGATCGGGCTGCTTCTATTCGCCGGTGGAATGAGCATGATCGTCAATCAAGCGACGGTGATCGAGACACGCGGTGAGCTCACGGTCTTTGAGGGCAATGTCCAGGTGCGTCGCGGCGACGGGGCCTTCACGTCCGCGGCGACGGGCGCTCGCGTGCGGCACGGTGACACGGTGCGCACACTCGCAGGCTCGCGCGCCGTCCTGGTTCTCTTCGATCGATCGATCATCGTGTTCGAGCCGTTGACCGAAGTGACCGTCGCTGAGCTCGTGCCCCTCGACGGCGCGTCCATCCGATTCCTCGCCCATCAGTCTTCCGGCAAGACGTGGCACGTCATCGACCATCCGCTGGCTGGAGACGCGCGCTACGTCGTCGAGACGGCAAGCGCTTCCGCGTCGGTCCGCGGCACCGCCTTCCAGGTCGCGGTGAGCGCCGACGGGAGCACCACGGTGACGACCACAGACGGCGTGGTCGCCACCAGCGGTCTTGGCGGAGCCACCGTGAACGTTGCCGCCGGTCAGTCGTCAAGGATCGGTGCAGGACAGGTGCCCGCGTCGCCCAACGCAGCGCCCGTCACGACGCTCACCTTTTCCCTCGATCGGACGAGGAATGCGGTCATCGTCGACAGCGCCGGCCGCGCCGCTGGCGTTCGGGATGGGGCCACCGTGCGCTACATCCCCGGCTCGACCGTCGAGGAGAGCGATACGCAGCTCATCATCAGCATTCCGGCCACCGACCCAGGACAATTCACCAGCGTCGTCCGTGCGCCTGTTGAGGCGGCGACGGTCGGGATCCGCACCGACCTGCGTGCTGCGAGCGGTGCCGTCGTGAGCACTGCCGTCGAGTCCCGCGCGGTCACCGCCGGCACGGCGAAGGGTGGCGTGATCTCGACCGGCACCACTGTGCTGGCGTTGGCCGAACCGACTGCGACCACCGATCGCGCCCAGGTCATCGCGGTGGTGCCCCCCGCACCGACGCAGAACCCGGTCCTCCGGTTCGCGCTGGCGAATGCGCCCGGACCGGCTGGACCAGGTGGAGCGCCCGGCGTCGCCGGCCCGCCCGGTCCGGA
>JAYTFI010000771.1:0-3742 GCA_043734485.1 Acidimicrobiales bacterium
GTCCAGGCGAGTATCTCGGCGGTCGACACCGACGGCGATCTCGCCGTGCTCGACGTCGACACCGCCGATGCCTCGCCGCTTCTCTGGGCCGAGCGCGCCCCCGAACAGGGCGACATCGTGTTCGCCGCCTCACCCACGACCGATGGTGTCCGGGTCTCCTTCGGGATGGTGAGCGCAGTCGCCCGATCGTTCCGCGGCCCGCAGGGTCGGCTCATCTCGGGGTCGATCGAGCACAGTGCGCCGCTCGCGCGGGGCGCGTCCGGCGGTCCGCTCGTCGACAGCGATGGTCGCCTCGTGGGGATCAACACACACCGCGTCGGGCGCACCTTCTACCTCGCCCGCCCGGGTGACGACGCCGTCCGTCAGCGCATCGTCGATCTTGCATCCGGGAAGTCGCCCGAGCCCCGTCGCCTCGGTGTCGCTCTTGCGCCGGCCGACGTCGCGGCCAAGCTGCGCCAGTCCGTCGGGCTCCCGGCACGCGACGGCCTGCTCGTCCGCGGGGTCGAACCGGAGGGCCCGGGAGCGGCCGCGGGAATCCGTGAGGGTGACCTGCTGGTGAAGGCCGGCGACGTCGAACTGACCTCGACCGATTTGCTGCACGCCGTGCTGTCGGCGCTCGACGGTGACCGTCTCACCGTCGGCATTGTGCGCGGTGCCGACGAGCTCACCGTCGAGGTCGTCTTCGGCCCGGCCGCCACTACGCCCTCGCAAACCGACGCCACGCCGGAGCCATAGCCGACAGAACCCGCAACGAGGGGCGAGTGTGCCGGCACCCCGGGCGCGGTGCCCGGGACCGCGCCCGCCGTCCGCCCGTCTCGTAGCATCCCGCCATGCCTTTTCCCCGCAAGTACCTGCACGAGAGCGAAGACCTCGTCATAGACCGCAAACCGCACCTGTGGTTCCTGGTCCAGCCGGTGGCTGCGTTCCTCGGAACCCTCGTGGTGGGCGTGCTGGCCGCGTCGAAGATCAACCCCCGCAACAACAGTGTCAACGGGTACATCACGTGGGCGGCCATTGCGCTCCCGGCGCTTGCGCTGCTCTGGTTCGCGTGGACCTACGTGAAGTGGAGGACTACGAACTTCGTGGTCACCACCGACCGGCTCATCTTCCGCCAGGGTGTGGTGGCGAAGAAGGGCAAGGAGATACCGCTCGAGCGGATCAACGACATCAGCTTCAACCAGACCATCTTCGAACGTCTGATCGGAGCCGGCGATCTGCTCATCGAGTCGGGTGGCGAGCAGGGCCAGCAGCGCTTCAGCGACATCAGCAAGCCGTTCGAGGTGCAGAACCTCATCTACAAGTCGATCGAACAGTCCAAGGCCCGGGACATGGACCGCATGGCCGGCCGCCGTGAGCTGTCCGTGCCCGAGCAGATCGAGAAGCTCGACGATCTCCGCCAGAAGGGCACGATCACACAGGCCGACTTCGATGCGAAGAAGACGCAACTGCTCGACAAGATGTGAGCGGGGTGCGGATCGTCAGCCTCGTACCCAGCGCTACCGAGACCCTGCTCGCCTGGGGTGTCGAACCCGTTGCCGTAACCCGGTTCTGCGAGCAGGGCGACCGTTTCCCGACGGTGGGGGGCACGAAGAATCCGGATATCGACGCCATCGCTGCGCTGCGACCCGACCTCGTGGTGATGTGCGATCAGGAGAACCGGCTTCCCGATGCCGAGGCGATCACGGGGCTCGGACTTGCCGTGCACGCGATCACGATCGTCTCGCTCGCCGACGTCGGCGGCGAGATGGCTTCCCTTGCCGAGGCGGTGGGCGTCGATCGACAGGAAGGCGAGCGCTGTGGGGTGTCCGATCACGACGTCCCGAGAATCCGTATGCGCGCCTACGTCCCGATCTGGCGCCGACCATGGATGACCATCAGCGACGAAACCTACGGCGGCTCGCTGCTTGCATCACTCGGGTTCGACTCGGTCGCGAGTGGCGGGACCGATAGGTACCCGGTCATGGGCCTCGAGGCCGCCCGGGTGTTGGGCGCCGATGTGGTGCTCGCGCCGAGTGAGCCGTATGCGTTCACCGAACGCCATCGGGCGGAGCTGGAAACGGTCGCGGCCGTGCATTTCGTCGACGGACAGGATCTCTTCTGGTGGGGCGCGCGAACGCCCGCGGCCCGCGCCCGCCTGGCTGCGGTACTGCGCCCTTGACCCGGACCTCACGATGCGCGTCGAATTGGCCGGGCCGGCTTTCGATTTGACCCTGCCGATGGCAACGCCGAGCATGAAGCCATGTCTGGACCTCTGCACGGGATGACGATCATCGAGCTCGCCGGCATCGGGCCGGGCCCCTTCGCCGGAATGCTGCTGTCGGACATGGGTGCCGACGTGATCCGCGTCGAGCGGTCGCAGGCCGTCGTCGGCGGAGATCCGGCAAAGCCGCCGAAGGACGTCCTCACCCGCGGGCGCCGCTCGATCGGCGTGGATCTCAAGAATCCCGACGGTGTCGAGACGGTGCTGCGCCTGGTCGAGAAGGCCGACGC
Organism: Acidimicrobiales bacterium; assembly: GCA_043734485.1. Taxonomy (GTDB): domain Bacteria; phylum Actinomycetota; class Acidimicrobiia; order Acidimicrobiales; family JANYDT01; genus JAYUDQ01. The sequence continues at coordinate 2,491 of JAYTFI010000771.1, forward strand.
GCTGTTCGAGGGCTTCCGGCCCGGCGTCACCGAGCGCCTCGGCCTCGGACCGGACGTGTGCCTGGCCCGCAACCCGGAGCTCGTCTACGGCCGTATGACCGGATGGGGCCAGGAAGGCCCGTACAGCCAGGCCGCCGGCCACGACATCAACTACATCGCCCTCGCCGGCGCGCTTGAGCCGATCGGCCGCAGGGGCGGCGCACCTGTACCGCCGCTGAACCTCGTCGGCGACTTCGGAGGTGGCGGGATGTTCCTCGCCTTCGGGATCGTCTGCGCGTTGCTCGAAGCGCAGAAGTCGGGCAAGGGCCAGGTGGTCGACACGGCCATGGTCGACGGCGCGGCGATCCTCATGAGCATGTTCCACTCGATGACGGCTTCTGGCATGTGGGGCGAGCGGGGCACGAACCTGCTCGACACCGGTGCCCACTTCTACGACGTCTACGAGTGCTCCGACGGGAAGTACATCTCGCTCGGCTCCATCGAGCCGCAGTTCTACGCCGAGCTACGCCGTTTGGCCGGCCTCACCGGTGACGAGTGGACGAAGCAGATGGACCGCAACGCGTGGCCCGACCGCAAGGCCGAGATCGCCGCGGTCTTCAAGGCCAAGAGCCGTGACGAGTGGTGCGCGCTGATGGAGCACACCGACGTGTGCTTCGCCCCGGTGCTCTCGATCACCGAGGCGCCCAGCCATCCGCACAACGTGCACCGCAGCACGTTCACCGAAGTCGGCGGCATCACGCAGCCGTCGCCCGCGCCCCGCTTCAGCCGGACCACGGCCGTCATCCAGGGCCCGCCTTCGCACCCGGGCGCGCACACGCCGGCGGTGCTCGAGAGCTTCGGCTTCTCAGCCGACGAGATCGCGAAGCTCACCGACACGGGTGCGGTGAAGTAAGGGCTCTTGCGGGTCCTAGGCGTTCCTACGCGCACAGACCGTTACGTCCGATGGGCCGTGTGACCTCTCCGGTAGCGGTCGGATATAGTCGAGAATGGAGGGCGTGCGACACCGGCTCGTTCTCTGCGCTTTCGTCGTGGCGATGGCGATGCTGGCGAGCGCCTGTGCGAACACCGGCGGCGCCCCGCAGCACGACGCCTTCGGCCGGCCGGGACCGACCTCATCGACCACAGCGACGCGGGCTGTCCGTCGGGCCGGACAACGGGAGATCCAGCCTTACGACTCGACCATCCGCGCCGTCGTCGCGGACCTGCAGCGCTTCTGGCATACCGAGTTCCCGGCCGACTACGGCTCGGCCTA
>JAYTFI010000772.1:0-2558 GCA_043734485.1 Acidimicrobiales bacterium
GATACGCGGGTTGCGCTCGCCGCTGAGTAGCGCCGCCCGCCCTGCGAGCAGCGACCGGTACAACACGCCGGCGCGCTCGCGGAGTTCGTCGCTGAGGTATGCGTTCCGGCTCGACATGGCCAGCCCGTGTGGCTCGCGCACGATCGGACAGCCGATCACGTCGACCGGAAACGACAGGTCGGCGGCCATACGGCGCACGACGACGAGTTGCTGGAAGTCCTTCTCCCCGAAGTAGGCCCTACAGGTTCCGGTGATCGCGAACAGCTTCGCCACTACCGTCGCAACGCCGTCGAAGTGTCCGGGCCGGTGCAGTCCGTCGAGCACACCGGTGATCTCGCGCACCGAGACGTTCGACAGCACATGATCGGCGCCGAACGGGTACATCTCGGGCAAGGGAGGCGCGAACAAGTGGGTTGCGCCGGCCGCGAAGGCGATGTCCGCATCCCGATCCAGGTCCCGCGGGTAGGCGGCAAGATCGTCGGTCGGCGCAAACTGGAGCGGGTTCACGAACACCGTCGTGACGACGAGGTCGTTGGCGGCCGCAGCGGCGCGGATCAGCGATGCGTGTCCCTCGTGGAGCGCACCCATCGTCGGCACGAGGCCGACACTCGCACCAATGGCCCGGGCCGAGTCGAGCGCAAGGCGCATTTCGGCGATCGTCCCTACCCGGCGGAGGGACATCCGCAAAACCTGGGTCAGAGACCCGCAGCCGTGAGGGTGATGATCTCACGACCGATCGTGCCGAGTTGGCGTCCCATGATGTGTTCGATGACGGTGATCGCTTGTGGGCCGTTCTGGAGCATTCCCGTGAAGAGCAGGTAGCCGCCGAGGACACCTTGCAGCCGGTCGCTGATCTCATCCTGGTGGATCAGCACCTTGTCGCCGTTCGCCGCCCATATCCGCATCTGCGGATAGAGCGCGCCGAGCACTGAGCGCACGTCGTCATGGACGCCGAAGGGCACATGCTCGTAGGAGACGTTCAGCTCCTCGTACGCATACAGGTTGTGGGGCGAGGGCATCAGCGACACGACCCGGGCGAAGCCGTGCTCGCGGATCCAGATGATCTCCTCGTGACGGCGCACCCGACGGTGGTTGGCGCTGTAGCCGCCAGGTCGCTCGCAGATGCCGATCGAATCCTTCACGATCCAGCAGAAATTGCGGGGCTCGATCCCCTTCGACCACTTGCCCCTCACCGGTCGGCCCCCCTCACTGAACGGAACCTCGTCGTCGTCGCTGCACGGGTTGTGAGGCTATCGGTGAGTTCCCCCGCCCAAACGCCGGATTGGACGAATATCGCCACAAAATCCCGACTTGACCCTCAGATCGGCGGACTCCTGCGCGACGCGCGGGACGCCGCCCGCTCGACAAGGGCCACGAATTCGTCCGGATGACTCGAATGCGCACCATGACCGGCTCGGCGTATCGTCCAGAACTCGGGTCGTACGGCTTCGACGGCCAGCAGCGTTTCGACGGATGCCCGCCGCCGATGTGGCTCCGATCGGCTCCCGCAACCGACGATCGACGGCGCGACGACCCGGCCGGCGTCGTACGGGCAGCCCTGTGCCCGCAAATCGCCCAGATCGACCAGCATGGCTGGGCCTTCGGCCAGCCGGTCGGCCCTCGTGCGCTCACCAAGGCGCTCCCACACGGCATCGCCGACGACGCGGCGCATGAACGACTCCGCCGCCGCACTCGGACCGTGCTCGCGGGCAACGGCGATCGTGTTGCCCCCGCCACGTGCGTCGGGCCACCACGGCTCCCACGGCATCGGCGGTTCGAAGACGACCGTCGCGGCGACGACATCCGGGCGACGAGCGGCGAGGGCAAGCACGAGGTTGCCGCCGTAGCTGTGCCCGACCAGCACGCTGGGCCGTTCGGCCACGACTGCCTCCAGGTCACCGAGGTGGCCGGCGAACGACACGGCCGGACCGGCTTCGAGCGACCGGCCGTAACCCCGCCGGTCGTAGGCGACGGTCTCGCAATGACCAAGGCGGGATCGGATCTTGGCGAAGCTGGTGCCGCGATCCATCGCTCCGTGGACGAAGACCACACGCGCAGCCCCACCCCCCGCATCCGAGGCGGCGCGGGCATCCACGAACAGCTCGGACGGCACCGCCGCCGCCGTCACAGCTGACGGATCAGGCGGTAGGGCCGGTTCCAGGCTGGAGACGAGGACGACGTGGCCGCTGACCGCTTGGCGCCAACGGCGGCGTTCCGTCATCGTCGCCGCCCTTGATGCCTTCCACCGCCCCCCGCCAGGCACGACCGGCCCGCGAGCGCATAGTGCGACGTGCTGCGCCGACCAGCTCGCGGCTCGGCACTTCGACGGGCGTGACGTCGATTGGCTGCGGCTCTGGTGCCTCGGCCTCCGGGGTCTTCGTCCAGGTCCCGAGATCCTTGAAGATCTCGTTGATCATCTCGCTGTCCAGCGTCTCCTTCGACACGAGATCCTTGGCGAAGCGCTCAAGGACGTCACGATGGGTCGTGAGAATGTCCAGCGCCGTGGCATGGGCATCGTCGATGAAGCGCCGGACCTCGCGGTCGATGAGGCTGGCGAC
>JAYTFI010000773.1:0-1871 GCA_043734485.1 Acidimicrobiales bacterium
GCGGCCAGCAGATGCTCGGCACCGCCAGGACCGAGACCTTTGATCACCCACAGCACGCGAATCGCCACCCCCGGACGTTAGCGTGGCGGCGGTTGACGACCGGCGAGGCCCACATCGGCGGGCGAGGGTCGACATGCCGAATCTTTCGTCACAGTCCCTGCCGAAATGCTCATCTCCCGGCGCGCGCGTGCCGAATACCCTCTCAGGTCGATTCGTCAACGGATCGGCACGTTCATCCCCGAAGCGGACGGTCCAATGCAAGACATCGAAGTGCCGGCACGGCAAAAGCTCTGGACGCGTGTTGCGTCGCGGACCGTGCAGATGCGCAGCGACTTCGTCATCGCCCTACTCGATCTGGCCGTCGCAGCGTGCGCGTACACGTCGATGCTCGTGCTCCGGTTCGACGGGTCCGTGCCCGGCTCGTTCTGGTCGGCGTACCGCTCGTTCCTGCCGTTTGCCCTCGCAGTCGTGCTGGTCAGCAACTCGGCGTTCGGTCTGTATGGACAACTGTGGCGCCACGCCAGCATCCACGAAGCGCGACGACTCGTGTGGTCCGGCGCGCTGATCATCGCGGTCCTGGTCGTGATGGAATCGATCGACCGGCAAATGCCCTACTCGGTCGTCTTCAGCGGATCGTTGGTCGCGACCTTCCTGATGGCGATGCTCCGGTTCCAATCACGGTTGTTCTCGTTCCGTCGGACCGGCGAGCAACCGGGCCTGCGGGTGGTCGTCATCGGCGCCGGCGACGCGGGAGCAAGTCTCGTCTCCGACATGCTGCGCAGCCCGCGCGCCGGCTTTCGACCAGTGGCAGTGCTCGACGAGGACGCGTCGCGCCACAGGCGTTCGTTCATGGGCATCGCCGTCCACGGCGGTATCGCGGATCTTCCCGAAGTCGTTCGCGTCACGGGCGCTCACCTCGCGGTGTTCGCGATGACGAACGCCACAAGGGAGACGATCCGGGCAGCCGCGGCAGCCGCCGAGGCCGCCGACGTCGCGCTCAAGATCGTCCCCGGAATCGGCTCGGCGATGCGCGGCGGGGCATCGCTGCGCGATCTGCGTGACCTGCGGATCGAAGACCTGCTCGGGCGCGAACAGATCACGACCGACCTCGATGCGGTCAGTTCGATGCTCACCGGCCGGTGCGTGCTGATCACCGGTGCCGGCGGCTCGATCGGCTCCGAGATCGCACGCCAGGTCGCGGCGAGCGGCCCGCAACGGCTGGTGCTCGTCGACCACGACGAGACCCATCTCCACGACGTGGCCGCCGAACTCGACGGGCCGATCGTGCAGGTGCTCGCGGACATCCGCAACCGCCGCCAGATGCGGGCGGTGTTCACGACCCATCGACCGACCGTGGTCTTCCACGCAGCGGCCCACAAACACGTGCCGCTGTTGGAGGCGCACCCTGGCGAAGCGGTGAGTACGAACGTGGTCGGCACCTCGAACGTGCTCGACTGCGCACTCGAGGTGGGCGTCGAGCGGCTCGTGTTCATCTCCACCGACAAGGCCGTGTACCCGTCGTCGGTGATGGGCGCCTCGAAGCGGATCTGCGAACAGCTCGTCATCACTCGCGCCCCAAAGCATGCTGCCTATTGCGCGGTCCGTTTCGGCAACGTGCTCGGAAGTCGGGGCAGTGTGGTCCCCACGTTCATGCGCCAGATCGACGCCGGAGGCCCGGTCACCGTCACCGACCGGCGGATGACCCGGTTCTTCATGACGATCAGAGAGGCCGTGCAGTTGGTGCTGCAGGCCGCCGCGCTGGCCGACCCGGGCAGCGGCGGCGAGGTGTTCATGCTCGACATGGGTGAGCCGGTCGTCATCTACGACCTCGCCGAGCGGATGATCCGCCTGTCGGGGCGCAAGCCCGGCGA
>JAYTFI010000774.1:0-5748 GCA_043734485.1 Acidimicrobiales bacterium
GCAGCGGCAGAGGTGGCCGCCAAGGTGTCGAGCCATCTCCTCACGGGTGAGCGCAGCGCCTTTCTTGTCGACCTGGGCTTTGGCGCGAACAACGATGCCCGGCGTGCAGAACCCGCACTGGAGTGCACCGCACGCTGCGAACGTCTCGGAGTAGCGCTCGACCTCGGCCGGCTCGAAGCCCTCGAGCGTCGTGACCGACTTGCCGGCGGCACGCGTGAGCGGCATCTGGCATGTGATGCTGGCCTTGCCGTCGATCATCACGGTGCAGCAGCCACATTGGCCCTGGGGTGAGCAGCCGTCCTTCGGCGACGTTATGCCGAGCTCCTCGCGCAGCGCGTGGAGCAGGTGCGGGTGCCGGGCCGACACGGTGACGGCCTCGCCGTTGACCGTGAGGCTCACACGCTCGGCGTCGGTGAGGTATGTGGTGTCGGGGGCGGCCATGGTCGGGATGGTGGGGTCGGTGCGCGGCCCGGGTGTCGAGATGTCAGTCATGCTCATGGCTTCCTCGGGATCTTGAACTTGGCCGGGGTGAAGTCGGGCTCGAGCGGTGGGTCGATCACGCCCTTCTGGGACGTTATGCGTGCATAGTGTTGCGGTTCGCGGTAGCGGTCCATCTGGAACAGCGTGTGCTTGAAGTTGAAGCAGAGGTCGAGGTCGCAGGCGGCTACGACCAGCTCGTCCGAAGTTGTCAGTGCACGTGCCACAACTTGGCCGCTGGGGGCGAAGATGGCGCTCTGGCACAGCGACTCGACGCCTTCTTCCGTGCCGCCCTTCGCCACGCCGACCACCCAGGTACCGTTCTGGTAGGCGCCGCTGGCCAAGCAGAGGTCGTTGTGGAACAGCTGGAGCGCGTTCTGGCCCGGATCGGGGGCGTAGTAGATCGGGGTGTTGTAGCCGATGGTGATCAGCTCGACGCCCTGCAGCCCCATCACCCGATAGGTCTCGGGCCAGCGGCGGTCGTTGCAGGTGGCCATGCCGACGATGCCGTTGAACGCCCGCCACACCGGGAAGCCCTGCGGTCCGGACTCGAAGTAGTAGCGCTCGAGGTGCTGGAAGGGGCGGTGCGGCTCGTAGGTGTCGTGGCCGGGGATGTGGGTCTTGCGATACGTGCCGACGACGGTGCCGTCACGCTCCACCATGGTCTGCGCGTTGTAGCGATGGGTGACGCCGGCCTCGTCGGTGTGCAGCTCCGCGTAGCCGAGGGTGAAGCCGAGCTGGAGCGCCTTCGCCTCGTCGAACAGCACCTTCGTCTCGGCACCCGGCATCTCGCGCTCGTACCATTGGTCGATCTCGGCGGGATCCTCCACGTACCAGCGGGGGAAGAACGTGGTGAGGGCGAGCTCGGGGAAGGCGACGAGGTCGCAGCCGCGGGCCGCACCTTGGCGGAGGAGGACGAGGAGGCGCTCGACGACGTCGGCCCGGCTGTCGTCGCGCTGGATGGGGCCGAGCTGCGCGGCACCGACGGTGAGGACGCGGGTCATCGGTGGGCTCCTGCCAGCGCGGTCCGTTGTGGAAGATCGTTCTCGGAGAGGGCGAGCATCGTCTGCAAGAGGATGTTGGCGCCCATCTCCAGCGCCGCAGGGTCGGTGTGCTCGGCCGGGTTGTGGCTGATGCCGCGCACGCTCGGCGTGAAGATCATGGCGGTTGGGCACATGCGGGCGAGCATCTGCGCGTCGTGGCCGGCCCCGCTCGGCATCCGCTTGGCCGTGTTGCCCAGCGCCAGGATCGTGCGCTCGACGAGGTCGATCACGTCCGGATCGAATACGACCGGTTCGAAGCGGGCCAATGCTCGGCTCGTGATGGTGACGCCCTCGGTGCGGGCGAGCAAGAGCAGGAAGTCGGCCAGGCGGTGCTCGGCTTCCTGTAGCACGGCCTCGGTGGTGTTGCGCAGGTCGACGGTGAGCACTGCTCTTCCGGCGACGACGTTCACGAGGTCGGGGGTGAGCTGCACAGAGCCGGCAGTGGCCACCTGCGGCGGGCCGAACTCGAGGGCGAGGTCGTGCACGAACGTGACCACGCGCGCTGCCGCGTACCCGGCGTCGTGGCGCAGCGACATCGGCGTGGTGCCCGCATGGTTGGACTGGCCGACGATGGTGAGCTCCTGCCACGAGATGCCCTGCACGCCCGTGACGGCGCCGAAGTCGATCCCTTCGGCTTCGAGCACGGGACCCTGCTCGATGTGCAGCTCGACGAACGCGGACGGCGCCGGCCCGGGGCACGGCTGGGTGCCGCGGTAACCGATGCGGCTGAGCTCGTCACCCATCCGGGGCCCGTCGATCCCGACCGCGTCGTAGGCCTCCTCGGCCGTCATGCCGCCGCAGTAGACGAGGCTGCCCATCATGTCGGGGCTGAAGCGTGCTCCCTCCTCGTTCGTGAAGAAGGCGACGGCGATCGGCCGGCTGGTGCGGACGGCGGACTTGTCGAGCGTCTCGATGATCTCCAGCCCGGCGAGCACGCCGAGGTTGCCGTCGTAGAGCCCACCGGTGCGGACCGTGTCGATGTGGCTGCCGGTCATGACCGGGTGGTCGAGCGACCCGTCGGCTGCGGCGCGGACGGCGATGGCGTTGCCGACCGCATCGATGGACACGTGCAGGCCGAGGTCGTGCATCCAGGTGACGACGAGGTCGCGGCCCTCGCGGTCGGCGTCGGTGAGGGCTAGGCGGGCCGACCCGGGCTCGCCGTTCGCGCCGGTGATGGCGCCGAGGTCGCCGAGGGCGCGGATGCGGCCCAACAGGCGTGCACCATCGACGCGAAGGTCGGCAAGGTCGCCGGGCGCGTCGAACGGGGGATGCACAGGTCCATGATCGGCCTGGCTTTACGAAATGTCAACGAATCGTCCCGCCTTGTCTTCGTGCGTTCACAGAACTGGAACGCACGCCCCGCCCCGCTGGCCCGGAGGTCACCCGCTCAGTACCTCCGCCACCTCAGCGAGGAGACCGTCGACTCCGGCGAGGACTGAAGCGCGCACAATCCCACGGCGTCGCGCCGGTGATGGGCGATGCGTCCCGCACTACTCTGACCGCAAGTGGAACACCCCTTCCTGCTCGCCCTGCGGCCCGTGGCCGACGCGCTCGGCGCGGAGATCGTCGACCCCGCGATGGCCGACGCGGCGGACATCCCGCTGAACTGGGAGGGCACGCTCGTCGGTGCCCTGCGGTTGCCGCAGCTGCAGGGCGCACTGAACCGGCTCATCGACAATGTCGAACGCGAGTTGGGCGGTCGCCTCCACGAGTTGGCCCGGGAGGACAAGCAGAAGGCCGTGAAGCTGCTCGACGACCGCGGCGCCTTCGTCTTGCGGCGGTCGGTCGAGGACGTAGCCGACGCGTTTGGGGTCAGCCGGATCACGATCTACAACTACCTCAACGCCATCCGCGACAAGAGCTGACCCTCCCTCCATCACGCACGCGGTGGGTGCCGAAGCGCAGCGGAGGCGGGGTTCACCGCCAATCAACTCAGCGGCACACGTAGATGCAGTTGGTCGGGTCGGCCTCGATGTCGTGCACACCGACCTCGGCGAATCCTGCGTCGTGCAGCATCTGCGTCGCCAGTTGTGTGCCCCACGCGGTGCCGAGGCCTGCCCCGCCACTGGCCAGCGACACCTCCATGCAGTGCATGACGCTGAGCCCGTAGATCATCACTCGGTCGGGCTCGGCGATGTTGTCCTCGAGGTTCGACGACGCCTTGATGTCGACCATGAACAGTTCGCCCCCCGGGCGCAACGCCGAATGTATGCGGGCGAGCACTCCGGCCGGATCGGCCTGGTCATGGATCGCGTCGAAAGCGAAGAGGACGTCGAAGGCGGGGTCGACCGGGAGCTTCAGAACATCTGTCACTTCGAATGTCACATTCTTGAGGGCCATCGCGTCCGCTTCGGCGCGACCCAGGGCGATTGCCTCGTCGGAGATGTCGTAGCCGACGAACTCGGACGTTGGGAATGCTGCCGCCATGAGGTTGAGGCAGTGGCCGGTGCCGCAGCCGACGTCGCCCGCGCGGCTTCCGGCCGCGAGGCGATCGGTCAGGCCGGCCGCCGTCGGCAGGTAGGCCTTCACGAGTAGCTGATCGAAGCGGGCGCGCCCGATCGCATCCATCGCGTGGGTGAAGTGCGGACGGTAGTTCGCGTACGCGACACCGCCACCGGAGCGGAACGCCTCGGTGACATCGTCGAGACGGGGTGCGAGGCCGGTGAGCATGCCGCTCATTGGCGCGAGGTTTGTATACAGCGGACCGGTCAGCCAGAAGGCATGCTCGCCAGGGAGCGTGAATTTGCGGCTCCCGGCGTCGTAGGTGACGACGCCGCCGACGGCGAGGGTCGACAGCCACTCCCGGACATGACGCTCGCTCACGCCCGCACGCGTGGCCAGCTCGGAGGAGGTGGCCGGTCCGGTGGCCAGTTCGTTCAGCAGACCGGTTCGATGGCCGAGGTCGATCATCATCGTGACCACCGTGCCCTGAAAGGCGGCCTTCAGACGTTCGACGAACAAGCCCGCCTTCGCCCGGTCGAATACGGCGCCTGAGATGGTCGGTGCGCTTTCCATGTCGGCATCATGACCGGAGGTCGGGTAGGCGAACCAGCTTTGTCGTCGAAAGCCGCTGTCGGCGGCTTTCGTCCCCGAAGTTCAAGCCCGGCGAGCGTCGGTGCCCGCAGAGATCAGACCGGCGTAGCGGGAGACGATCTCGTCCTCCGGCATGGGCCGGGCGAAGTGGTAGCCCTGCGCCTACCGGCATCCGAGGCGCCGGATCGTGGCCAGGTCGTCTTCGGTCTCGATGATCTTCACGCCGGTGACGGGTAGCTCCTGCAGCGCGCTCAGCGAGGCAAAACCTGTCCCGAAGTCGTCGATGCAGATCTCGAAGCCCATCTGGCGAAGTTCGTGGAGCTGGTTGACGGCCGCGATGTCGGTGTAAAGCCTGCTCTCGGTGACCTCGAAGACGATGTCACGCGGGTTCGCATCGTGCTTGGTCAGCAGCCCGGCGACGCAGCTGGGTCAGTCGAAGGCGCGTCTGTAGGGCAGGGCTCGGTCTTGTCGCTGGGGTGAACGGTCTGGCCGCCGTGATCGTCCGTGACCATCACCATTCCATTCGGGGACATCTTGCTCCCACTTGAGTTGAGGAACTTCCGGCAATCGGCTTGCGCGGTCGGTACAGGTACCGTTCGTCCATGGTCCTTTCCGTCACCGGCCGGCGGGGCATGAGCACGCCGGCCAGCCTCACGGTGGTCGGCGGTACAACCGGCCCGCAGGTCCGCCACGACCGAGTCGTGACCGAAGAGCCGCTCGAGGTGCGAGCGTGCGGGCCCGGCCAGGCACCGCGGCCGATCACGGTCACGATGCGCACGCCCGGCCACGACTTCGAGCTCGCAGTCGGTTTCCTGCGCACGGAAGGGATCATCCGGGCACCATCCGACGTGCGCTCGGTGCAGTACTGCGACCTTGCGCCTGGCCATCCGCAGCTCTACAACATCGTGACCGTCCGCCTCGGTCGGCGTATCGACGACGACGCTTCCCGCCGGACGCTGGTGGCGTCGTCGAGTTGCGGGCTGTGCGGAACCGAGTCGCTCGAGCGGCTTGCTGTCGATCTCGAACCGATACCGCTCGACCGTGGGCTGACCGTCGGCGCCGACATGCTGGTGTCGCTGCCGGATCGGCTCCGTGCCCATCAGGCCACGTTCGACAAAACTGGTGGGCTCCATGCCGCCGGGCTGTTCTCAGCCGGTGGGGACGCCCTCGTCGTGCGGGAAGACGTTGGTCGCCA
>JAYTFI010000775.1:0-2200 GCA_043734485.1 Acidimicrobiales bacterium
TGCGTATCGCGCTCACTGTCGTAGAGCTCGCGCAGCAGCCCTTCAGCATCCTGCTCCCGGACGGTGTCTATCCATGCCGACCGGCCAACAGCGCTCATACAAACCGAAAGTAGTGCACCGTCGGCCAGAAGCGACGACGTCAACGGCGTTCGATGCTCGAAGGCTGAGAGACCCTCAGACCCGAACTGATCGAGCCGTGCACGCAGACTGAGGCTGTGAACATTCATCTGAAGTCAACCATCGCCTCGCTCGCAGTCATTCTCGCAGCAGTTGTCGGGAACCCGGCTCAGGCCGCAACGGCCAAGGTCGGAGGCACGTGCACGAAGGTCGGCGCAAAGGCAGGCACCAAGTCGAAGCCGTTGGCCTGCACGCGCACCAAGAAGGTCCTTCGCTGGACGGTCGTGGCCAAGAAGGCGTCCGTTCCGAAGGACACGATTGCGGCCGACGCGGTTGCGGCCGACACGACCGTCACCCATTGACCGGTAGCCAGGCTCGAACGTGAGCACCCTCGCCGGCGGCCATCCTGAGGGACCCTGAGAGACCCGAATCCGTCACCGCGACATTCGTGACAGGGTGAGGCGGTGATGATCGTGAGCGCTGGCTTCGGTGGCCCGAAGGCGCCGCTCGCGATCGCGCTCACGAGCGGGGTCATCACCGCCTTCAACCCCTGTGGTTTTGCCATGCTCCCCGCCTACGTCTCGGTCTTCGTCGGCCAGTCGAGCCACGACACTGCGCAGACGGCGAAGCGCCTGGCCCGAGCTGGTGTCACCGGAGCAGTCGTCACCCTGGGCTTCGTGACCGTCTTCGGAGCCATCGGTCTGGTCGCGACACAGTTCCTTTCGACGATCGAAGCCTTCGTGCCGTATGTCTCGATGGTCGTCGGTGTGGTCCTGGCCGTCCTCGGGGCGGCAATGCTCCGCGGGTTCGAGCCGAAGCTCTCGTTCCTCAGTGTGAAGAGCGCACGCCACGGAACGTCACTTCGATCGATGTACCTCTACGGCATCTCGTATGCCGTCGTGTCGCTTTCCTGTGGGTTCGCCGGATTCCTGACGACCGTCGTCTCGGCTTCGCGGGAGACGTCGTTCGCCTCATCGATGGGCGTCTACGGCGCATTCACCGCAGGCATGGGGCTCGTGCTGATAGTGCTCTCCCTCGCCGTTGCTCTGGCGCAGCAGGCTTTTGTCCGTGGCATGCGCCGGGTGCTGCCGTATGTGAACAGAGCATCGGGCGCCATGCTTGTGCTCGCCGGTCTCTACATCGCGTACTACGGCTACTACGAGTGGGCCACGATCATCCGTGAGCGGTCGGCCCCGGCCGGCCCGGTCGCCTGGGTCGAGGCGTGGTCCTCTGCGATCTCGCGGCGCGTCAACGGCCTGTCCACGATGTCGCTGGTGTTCGCAGTCTCCGCGGTCGCCGCTACCGTCGTCGGCAGCGTCGCACTTGTGCGCCGTTCGCGTTCCCGCACGCCGACGTCATCGCCCGCCCATTCACCGACACCATCGCAGAACCAAGGAGCCTTATGAAACCCCTTTCCCCGTTCCTTCACGGCCCCGGGCGACGGCGCGCACGCGAGGTGATCGTCAGCGCGGCAATGATCGCCGCGTTGCTCGGCTTCGTCGCCACAACTCGCGTCTCGGCCGCAACAAGGGCCAAGGATGCGAAGACGCAGACCGCGCAGGTCAAGCAGAAGGCGCAGATCAAGCAGACCGCTAACCCGCTGCCGGCGATGACCGTCACCGACGTGAAGACGGGAAAGGGATTCGCCCTCGCTTCGGCCTTCACCGGCGCAAAACCCATGCTCGTGTGGTTCTGGGCCCCGAACTGAACGGCGTGCAACCGGGAGGCCCCCGGCGTCGAGCAGTTTGCCCGACAGAATGCAGCAGCGATCTCCGTGGTCGGCATCGGCACCCAGGACAGCTTGAAGGGGGCGCAGTCGTTCCTCACGCGCCACAAGATCACCACCGTGAAACTTTTGTGGGACGCGACCGGAACGTCGTGGGTCAAGCTCGGGGTCCCGTCACAGCCCGCATGGGTGCTCATCGCCGCCGACGGCACCGTGCTCGACAGCAACGTCGGCGCGATCCCCTACAGCGCGGTCCTCAAAGCCATCTGAGCACGCCTTTACTGGAGACGCCCGAGCGCGGCGGTCAGCGCAGTGACGAAAGGGGGAGCCGCACAACCGCCACCGTTCCCTGCGGCG
>JAYTFI010000776.1:0-2834 GCA_043734485.1 Acidimicrobiales bacterium
CGTCGGTCGTTGGCCGGAAGACGGCGCAGTCGCAGGCTCAGGCCCGAGAGGGCGAGACCGAGCGCATCGACCCCCTGGTGCGCGGCATCGGCAAGGACCGCGACCGAACCGGCCCGGATGCTGACGACCACCTGACCGACGGCCAGCCCGGCATTGAGGAGCAGGGCCCACCAGATCGTGCGCTCGACCCCTGCGGCCCGCTTTCGAGAACGCGACGCACCTGGTCGCAATTCTCGATTTTGTCTCATTCCCAGATCGTTACCGATGATAGGGCAACGGGTCAAGCTCCCCGGGAAGTCAGTGGCGATCGTCGTGGACGTCCGCGATGCCTTCAGCGCAGCGATGTTCGCCTGGTTCTCGGCTCTGGTGGCCTGTCGAGCCGCCTCGTTGGCCTTCGTTCGCCGCGTGGGTGGAATCGCGGTTGGCCTCGTTGGCGGCTCGTCCGACCTTCGCCGCATCACCCTTCGCCGCATCACCCCTCGCCGCATCACCCCTCGCGGCGAGGGCCGGACCACCGGCCATGGAGAGCGCGAGCGTCGGTGTCGATGGCTACACGGCAGCCGAGTTCGACGGCGCGGCGCAGCAGCGCCATCGGCGGGTCGAGCCGTTCGGGCCTGCAGTTGATCTCGACGGCTTTGTCGAACTTCAGGCAGGCGGCGAAGATCAGGTCGGCATCGAACTCCGACGGCGGCCGCCCTCGGCCGGTCACCATCCGACCGGTGCAGTGGCCGAGGACGTCGACGTGCGGGCTGGCCATGGCGAGCAGCATCCGTTCGGTCATCGCCGGCCCAGCCATACGCAGCTTGCTGTGCACTGAAGCGACGACGACATCGAGGACAGCGAGCACGTCGTCGGAGGCATCGAGCGAGCCGTCCTCGTTGATGTCGACCTCCATGCCGGTGAGCACACGGAAGCTCACGCCTTCGTCTTCGAACGTCGCATTCAACGCCGCGATCTCGGCCAGCTGCTGCTCGAGGCGTTCCCGGGTGAGCCCGCGGGCCACGGTGAGCCGGGCGGAATGGTCCGACATCACGAGGTAGTCGTGGCCCAGCGCGGCTGCTGCCCGGGCCATCCGCTCGATGGAGGGGCCGCCGTCCGACCAGTGCGAATGACTGTGCAGGTCGCGGCGGAGGACCAATCGAACGGATGCGGCCGCGTCACTCAACCGAACCGCCGTCTCCTGCTCGAGTCGTTCGAGGTAGGCCGGTACCGCGCCGGCGAGGGCTCCGGTGACGATGGCCGCCGTCACATCGCCGATGCCCGCCAGCTCGGTCAGGCGGCCGTGTGCCGCCATCTGCAGCATGGTCGCGTCGTCATGCTTCGACACGACCTCCGCGGCGCGTAGGAACGCCCGGACACGATAGGGCTCGGCCTGCGACCGATCGAGGAGGTAGACGATCCGTTCGAGCGCCTCGCGGGGAGTCATCGCACAAGGATGCTCATGGTCGGCTCACGTCAGATGGTCGCCGACCAGGGCACCTCCGCGACGAGTACCGGTGCTCCGGCATCGCCCGCGGCGGCACTCGGTGGCAACACGGTGCCGGACCGATAGGCCCGCTCCCAGCCCGCATCGGGCCGGCGCGCGGCTATCGGCGAAGTGCGGCCAGAACTGTCCGTCGGTGAAGCGTGCAGGATCGACAGCTGAGCCGGAATCGCCGTCGATCTCGGACTCCGGCACCGCAGTTGCGAGGTGATGGGTCGGCTGCAGAAAGGCTCCCCCGCCGCCTGTGCTGACACGTAGTTCGTTCGTGCCGTCGGCCCGCAGCCGCCGGTACGCGGCGAACAGGTGCGAATCGCCGGCCAGGTACAGCGGGGCGGTCGCACCATTTGCGGTGATGAGCTCCGCGACGAAGCGGTCGATCTCGATGAGGCTCTCGGTTTCGTTCGCCGAGGATCGAACGCGTCACCCACGTCGGCCACGTAGTCGAAGCCGAACGCTCCTGTCTCGTCGGCCTCGTAGCGCGTGAACTTCGGCGGGGTGTCATGCACGTGGGTGTCGCGGTCGTCGTGCTTGCGAGCATGCGCCTGCCTTCGGTCGTTGCGCCGGCGACCGATCGGGTCGAGCCAACGGGTCATGTGGCGCTTCGGCGTATCCGCGATCACCGGACGCTCGGCCAAAAGTGACTGCGCTTCGGCCACGATGAGTCCAAGCGAGTCGGCCGCTAGCACCCTCGCGTTCGCGCCCGCTGCGGAATCTTGCCTGCGTGCCATCGGTTTCGTACCTCATACCATCCGTCGCGATCGCCAGCGCCTCGGCGCACCGTCAGACTGGCACGACCTACCCGACCGGCGCCGCCTGCGTCGCTGGACCGACGTCGGCAACGAGATCAGCGAGCGCTGCCTCAACGGTGGCGCTGGATTCGATTGTGACGCTGGAGTCAACAACGCTGGAGTCAACAACGCTGGAGTCAACAGTGACGTGCGATTCAACGGTGCGCTTGACCGCAACGTCGGGGTTCGCCTCGACCGGAGTCCGAGCCGTGATCGCAGACCTGGTGTCCCAGGACGGTTCCCGGCGCGACTGACCCCCTCGGCGCCTCGGTTTGCGTGGCAGTCGCTCTTCGGTCTGAATGTGGAGCTTCCCGAGCACTGTCGTGGCTGAGATGAGCACCGGTGGCAGCATCGCCGGCTCATCGTTCGCCGGTATGTCGCACGACGTCGACGCGAGGATCGCCGTGCCCGCCGGGCGGACGTCGGCACCTTTCGGGACAAGGATCGTGACGCCTGCGAACACCGACAGGCAACGGATCTCGATCTCACTCGCCTGGCTCTCCGCCTCCCGCAGATCGAGTGTCGTGCGCCCGAACAACGCCATCACCGACGTCGACGAAGGT
>JAYTFI010000777.1:0-1529 GCA_043734485.1 Acidimicrobiales bacterium
ACCGGACCCTCCGGTAACCTGCTCCCGTCGCGCAGTGCGGCGGTCTTTCGAGGAGGCAGCATTCGATGCAGGGCGTCGTGAAGTCCTATGACCCGGCCAACCGCCAGGGCGTGATCCTCCGCGACAACCCGGAGCGCAACGAGTACGACCTCGCCGAGGACGCGCTCGTGGGCTCCATCTTTCGCATGCTGCGTCAAGGCCAGCGCGTCGTGTTCGACGTCAACGGAGACGGTCTCGCGACCACGATCCGCATCGGCTCCGAAGTCGACATGGGGACCCCCGGCTTCGCGCCACGAGTGCCCTGAAAGCTCTCACGGTTCGACCACGCATCAAGGAGTGCAAATGACGACGACCACCGCCCATGCGCCGACGCGCAACAAGAAGCTCCTCGACTGGGTAGCGGAGATTGCCGCGCTGACGCAGCCGGCACGGATCGAATGGTGCGACGGTACGGCCGAGGAGTACGAGCGGCTGTGCCAGCTCCTCGTCGACAACGGCACCTTCACCAAGCTCGACGAGGCCAAGCGGCCCAACAGCTACTGGGCCACGAGCGACCCGGCCGACGTGGCCCGAGTCGAGGACCGCACGTTCATCTGCTCGCAGTCCGAGGGGGACGCCGGTTCGACCAACAACTGGCGTGACCCGGCCGAGATGCGCGCCATGCTCGGCGGACTGTTCGCCGGTTCAATGGCCGGTCGCACGATGTACGTAGTGCCGTTCTCGATGGGCCCACTCGGCTCGCCGATCGCGCACATCGGCGTCGAGCTCACCGACTCGCCCTACGTGGCCGTCAGCATGCGGGTCATGACCCGCATGGGCCAGAAGGTGCTCGACGTTCTGGGCGACGGCGAGTTCGTGCCCTGCGTCCACTCGGTCGGAGCACCCCTCGTTGACGGGGAAGCCGATGTGCCGTGGCCGTGCAACGGCGACAACAAGTACATCGTCCACTATCCGGAGACCCGCGAGATCTGGTCGTTCGGCTCCGGCTACGGCGGCAACGCGCTGCTCGGCAAGAAGTGCTTCGCGCTACGCATCGCCAGCGTCATGGCCCGTGACGACAACTGGATGGCCGAGCACATGCTCATCCTCGGCATCACCCCGCCGAGCGGCCCGAAGACCTACATCGCAGCCGGGTTCCCGAGCGCGTGCGGCAAGACCAACCTCGCCATGCTCGTGCCGACCATTCCGGGCTGGAAGGTCGAGACGGTCGGCGACGACATCTGCTGGATGAAGTTCGGCGCAGATGGCCGTCTCTACGCCATCAACCCCGAGGCCGGCTTCTTCGGCGTCGCACCCGGCACGGGTGAGGACACGAACCCGAACGCCATGGCCACGCTGTGGGGCAACTCGATTTACACGAACGTCGCACTCACGCCCGACGGCGACGTGTGGTGGGAGGGCATGACGGCCGACAAGCCGCCCCGCCTCACCGACTGGAAGCGCAACCTCTGGACCCCCGAGACCGAGACCCCGGCCGCCCACCCCAACGCCCGCTTCACCACGCCTGCTTCGCAGTGCCCGTCGATCGC
>JAYTFI010000778.1:0-2427 GCA_043734485.1 Acidimicrobiales bacterium
CGGCCGGCCTCGACCGCCTCCATCAGGAGCAGCGCACGCGGCTGTTCCCCGAATCGGCTTACCTCCTCGCTGCGCTGATCGACGGGGGCGCGCTGGTGAGCTTCTGGTCCGGCGCCGGCCCGACGCTGCTCGGCGTTTGCGTCCGTCGCGATTCGTCGGCGGTAGTCGTGCGGGCGCGCGCGGCGATGAAGCAGCTGGGCGTCGCGGGGCGGGTGCTGCCGCTCGAGGCTGACCGCGACGGACTCGTGCTCACCGACCCCTGACAGCGCAGGTGCGGCCGCGAATATGGGTGACTCAATAGTTGAGCGCGAGGCCCGGGTACGGCCACGTGGCCGGGACGAGTCGACCGGTCGCGCAGAGCGTGATGCATGCGGTGCGCAGGTCCGGCCCACCGAAGCAGATGTTGTGTCCAAGAACTCGATGGCATCCTTCGGCCAACCCGAGAAGGCGGTCACCCGGGCATTCCCGACGGTGGCCGGTTGCTAGGCCTGGGCCGGGTTCCAGCGCACGATCTCGCCCATGGCCTCGGCCAGGCCGGCGATGACGGCTTCGAATTGGGCCGCGCCATGGGCGGCGTTCGCGCTCGTTGGATCGCCGATCACCCCGAGGGGCAGTTCGCCGTCGGCCGGTGCTGTTTCGAAGTCGTTGCTGAGCCAGCCGAAGCTGACCGAGCCGCCCCACTTCACGTGACGGTTCCGTGCGAGATGCTCGGGCACGCAACGCACGGCCTTCGTCATGTCGACGAGATCGGGTCGCAGGTGCAGCAACATGCTGGTCTCGTCGTGACCGCCGTGGATGCCCATGTCGAGCTCGTTGCCCTCGTCGGACTTCGTGAACGGGTGGGCCAGGAACGTCTGCAGGCCGTGACGGAGGCGGAGATCTCGGCAGGCGACCTGGAGCAGCGCAGAGTTACCGCCGTGGGCATTGACGAACACGACCTTCTTCGCCTTCGTGGTAGCGAGCGAGCGGCCGATGTCGTCGAGCACGCGAAGCATCGTTTCCGCCGACAGCCAGATCGTGCCCGGCGCCCACGCATGCTCGTTCGACTTCGTGTACGCCAGCGGCGGGAGCGACCAAAGGTCGTGCTCGTCGCCATGGCGTGCGACCAATGCGTCGACGGCCGCGCAGGCGACGATGTAGTCCGTAGCCAGGGGGAGGTGTGGGCCGTGCGCCTCGATTGCCCCGACCGGCTGTACGAGGATCGACGATCCGGAGATCCGCGACGGCACGTCGTGCACGGCCAACTCCGTGAGGTGCCGGTGGTGCGGTGTCGCGGAAGGCATACGGCGGACCTTAGTCAGCCTGTCCAGTGGCGTATCTCAAGCCCCCGTCGAGCAGTCAACGAGGCCTGCTGAGCCGCGTCCGCCACACGCACAGGCCGGCGAAGTACGCGATCGACGCGAGCAGCAGCCCGCGTCCGACGTCGGAAGGCGTTGGATAGCGGAACGTGGCCCAGGTGAGGGCGGCCAGCCACAGGATGATGACCGGAAGGGTGATGTTGCGTCCGTCGTCGGCCCGAACCGGATGCGGGAACTTCACATCCGTGAGCATCAGCGCGCACAGCACGACCACCACCACGGCGTTCACCCACTGGTTGCTGTTCAACAGCAGCATCGTCGGCGCAACCAGGTTCCAGACGGCCGGGAATCCGTTGAACCAGCCGTCGTCGCTCATCATGTCGGTGCGCGAGAACCAGATCGCGGACATGAACACGATGAGGCCGACGAGGGCGAGCGATGTCCGGCCCGGCAGGAGGTGGAACGTGTGCATGAACGCGGCGGGCACGATCACGCACGTGACGTAGTCGATGACCAGATCGAGCACGTAGCCGTCGATCTTCGGCACGCGGGCTTTCACGTCGTACTGGCGGGCCATCGGCCCATCGACCCCGTCGATCACCTGGGTGAGCAGGAGGTACCACATCGCCGTCTTCGCCTTGTGGTCGAACACGCCCTGCAAAGCCAGCATCCCGACCACGATGCCGCTTGTCGTGAAGATGTGGACGTACCAGGCGAGGCGGACCCCGCCACGACTGCACGGTTCCCCCGTGGTCATCTGCTCCCCGTTCCCCGCCGGCGAGTCCTCGATCGTTGCTGCCATCCCGAGCGAGCGTACTCTCAGCCCGTCGATCGATGAGCGATCGGCCCGCATCCGGCGAAGACCGACCCGTGGCCGAGCGCACGGTGGACGCCGTGGAAATGGAGCCAGAGCGTGGATTACGGGGCGATCGTCATCGGGGCGGGGCACAACGGGCTGATCTGCGCGGCCTACCTCGCCAAGGCCGGCATTCGCACACTCGTCGTCGAGGCTCGCGACACGGTCGGCGGACAGGCTGCCACCGAGCACGTCCTCGGAGGCGCAGCCGTGAACATCTGCAACTGCGATCACGGCATGGTCCGCACCACATCGATCCCGGCCGAGCTCGAG
>JAYTFI010000779.1:0-1553 GCA_043734485.1 Acidimicrobiales bacterium
TCCTCGTAAGGGTGCTCGCCGGCGAGCGTCTCCTTCAGCTCCTCGTCGTCGATGATGCGACCCTCGGCCGTGTCGATGAGGAACATCCGGCCCGGCCGCAGCCGAGCCTTGCGCACGACCTTCGACGGGTCGATGTCGAGCACACCGACCTCGCTGGCCATGATCACCAGATCGTCGCTGGTGATCCAGATCCGGCTGGGGCGCAGGCCGTTGCGGTCGAGCACCGCACCGATCACGGTGCCGTCGGTGAAGGCCACGTTTGCCGGGCCGTCCCACGCCTCCATCACGCCCGCATGGAAGCGGTAGAAGGCCTTCTTCGCGTCGGACATGGTGGCGTGGTTCTCCCACGCCTCGGGGATCATCATCAGCATCGCGTGGTGCAGCGGACGGCCGCCGAGGTGCAGCAACTCGAGGACGTTGTCGAAGCTCGCCGAGTCCGAGCCGCCGGGCTGGACGATCGGGAACAGCCGCTCCAGATCACCGGGGATGAGATCGCTCTTGAGGAGTGCCTCACGAGCCCGCATCCAGTTGCGGTTCCCCTGCACCGTGTTGATCTCGCCGTTATGGGCGATGTAGCGGTACGGGTGGCTGAGCGGCCAGCTCGGGAACGTGTTGGTCGAGAAGCGGGAGTGGACCAGCGCGATCGCGGACTCCATGCGCTCGTCGCGAAGGTCCACGAACAGCTCGTCGAGCTGGCCCGTGGTGAGCATGCCCTTGTAGATGTGCGTGCGGTAGCTGAGACTCGGGAAGTAGACACCGCCGACCTCGTTCTCGACCCGCTTGCGGATCACGTACGCGCGACGCTCGAGCGTCAGCTCGGTGAGATAGGGGTCGTAGCCGGCGATGAACAATTGCCGGAACGTCGGCATCACACCGAGCGCGGTCGGACCGATGCTCGACGGGTCGATCGGCACGTCGCGCCAGGCCACCGTGTGCATGCCCTCCTCGGCTGCGATCTGATCGATAGCGGCGACGGCCTTGTCGGCTTCGTCCGGATCTTGCGGGAGGAACGCCATGCCCGCGGCGTAGCGGCCGAAGGCGGGGAGTGTGATGCCCTGCTCGGCTAGGACCGATCGGAAGAAGCGGTCCGGCGTCTGCAGCAGGATCCCGGCGCCATCGCCGCTGTTCGGCTCGGCTCCCGCGGCACCGCGGTGCTCCATGTTCTTGAGCGCGGTGATGCCCTGCACGACGATGTCGTGGCTCTTCACGCCCTTGATGTGGGCGACGAAGCCGACACCGCAGGCGTCGTGCTCGAAGCTGGGGTCGTACAAGCCTTGCTTGATTGGGTGCCGACCATGCGTCAGAAGCGATGGAACGACGACGCGGGGCTTGCGGGTGAGGGCGACAGGGGTCGGGACGGGATGCGAAAGCTCAGCAGTCATGAAGGCACTCCGTAGTCAAAGGCACGAGAGAGACGAACCGGGGATCCGTAGGAACGGCTTGGGGTAGGTGCTCACTCGGGACGACGCTGGCCCGATCGAACGAGGGCAACCTACCATCCACCCGATTCACGCTGCCCAGCATTTCTGGTCGGTTGCCGATGCGGCCTACCC
>JAYTFI010000780.1:0-2254 GCA_043734485.1 Acidimicrobiales bacterium
ACGTCGGCCAACCCGCCGCCCGCCTCCATAAGCGCCTTCTCCACGATCTCGAAGCAGCGCCGGACCTGGCGTTCAGGGTTCGGGTCGACGGTGCCGTCGGGCCATTGCGGCGTGGTGCCGCTCACGAACACCTGGGTGTCGACCCGGACGGCGCGGCTGTACCCGAGGATCAGCTCATAGGGAAGGCCGGAGGAGATCTGCTGGCGCAGTGTCATGGGCTCCCACGCTAGATCGACGGCCGGCCGCAGAAGGCGCGGGTGGGGCGTCGGCCGCACGCACACATCGAGGCGCCGGTCGGCAAGACTCGTGCATGGCAACGCTGTCCCACGAAACGATCCGCAAGGCGCCGAAGGTCCTGCTCCACGACCACCTCGACGGAGGGGTCCGTCCGTCGACGATTGTCGACCTCGCCGCGCAGTACGGCTACAAGGGCCTGCCCACGATGGATGTCGACGACCTTGATGCCCACATCCGCCGGGGCGCCGACCGCCTCAGTCTCGAGCTCTACCTCGAAACGTTCGCCTTCACCACGGGCGTTATGCAGGAACGCGACGCGCTCGTTCGGGTAGCAGCCGAGTGCGCTGAGGACCTCGCCGCCGACGGCATCGTCTACGCCGAGGTCCGCTACGCCCCGGAGCAGCATCTCGAAGCCGGGCTCTCGCTCGACGACGTCGTGGAAGCGGTGCAGGAAGGCTTCGCCATCGGCCAGCTCCGGACCCAGACCGCCGGTCGGCCGATCGTCGTCGGCACGCTTCTCAGTGCCATGCGCCAGGCTGCGCAGTCGAGCGACATCGCCGACCTCGCCATCCGCCACCGCGACCGGGGCGTCGTCGGCTTCGACATCGCCGGCCCCGAGAAGGGTTTCCCTCCCACCCGCCATCTCGACGCGTTCAACCGCGTCCACGAGGCCAACTTTCACACCACGATCCACGCCGGTGAAGCGTTCGGACTCCCGTCCATCCACGAAGCGCTGCAGTTCTGCGGAGCCGAGCGCCTCGGCCACGGCGTGCGCATCGTCGACGACATCAAGGCGACGGGCGACGGCTCCTATGAGCTCGGCCGACTAGCCGCGTACGTGCGCGACACCCGCGTCCCACTCGAGATGTGCCCCACGTCGAACATCCACACGGGCGCGGCCCGCTCGCTCACCGAGCACCCGATCGACCTGCTCAAGCGGCTTCGCTTCCGGGTCACCGTCAACACCGACAACCGACTCATGAGCGGCGTGTCGATGACGTCGGAGATGGAAGCGCTCTGCGACACCTTCGGCTATGGCCTGGAGGATCTGCAGTGGTTCACGGTGAACGCGATGAAGAGCGCGTTCTGGCCCTTCGACGAACGGCTCCGGCTGATCACCGAGGTCATCAAGCCCCGTTTTGCGGCAATGCGGGCCGAGCTGTTCCCCGGTGACGCGTAATCACTGCACGCTGACAACCTGTGCACTGATAATCAGCGCACAGATGAAATCCTACGAGGCCGGCACGCCGAGGATGTCCGCCATCGCCGCTTTCAGCACGGGGATCCCCACCGGCTCCTGACCCGGTCGGGTCACCGTCTCGAAGTACACCTTGCACTTCGGTTCCGTCCCGCTCGGCCGCACGGTGAGCCGTGTCCCGTCGGCCAGGAACAGGACCACCACGTCGGCGGGAGGTTCGGCGTCCAGCAGGTCGCGTACCTCCGTCACAGGCACGCCGGCGACGGCCGAGGGCAGGCCGGCCCGCAGGCCGTCCATCAGAGCAGCCATCTTCTGCTGGGCATCGGAACCGGCGAAGCGCAGTGCCCACTGCTCGGTGTCGTAACGGCCGAACGTGGCCTCGATCTCGGCGATGCGCTCGGCCATCGACGAACCGTCGCGCAGAAGCCCCGCCGCGAGGTCGGCAGCCACGATGGCGGCGCTCATGCCATCCTTGTCCCGGACGAGAGAGCCGACGCAATAGCCGAGCGCCTCCTCATACGACAGGACGTGCTGGTGCTCAGTGCGCGCAAGTGCTGCGCGGGCCAGCCACTTGAAGCCGGTGAGCGTCTCTACGTAATCCACCTCATGCGCCTTGGCCATCGCGCTCAGTAGTGACGACGACACGATCGTCGTGCAGACGAGCCGCGGCCGCGTCGCCGTGGCCGTCACCTTCAGCAGGTGATCGGCCATGATCCAACCCAGCTCGTCACCCCGCAGTGCCCGCCAACCGGCGGCGCGGGAAGTATCGGGGATCGCGACGGCGAGCCGGTCGGCGTCGGGGTCGTTCGCGACAATGAT
>JAYTFI010000781.1:0-7883 GCA_043734485.1 Acidimicrobiales bacterium
GCTCCTGCTCCGGTTGCGGCCTCAGGCTCGGGCATGGGCTCGGCCTCGGGCATGGACAAGGTGCTGTCGCCGGTCGTGCGCAAGCTCATCAACGAGAACAACCTCGACCCGGGAGCCATCATCGGCACCGGCGTCGGTGGTCGGATCACCCGCGAAGACGTGCTCGACTTCATCGATTCGGCCGCGGCGACATCACCGGCCCCGGTCGCGCCCGCCGGAACCGCGGCGGTGGCTCCCGCGGCGGTTGCTCCTCCCGCGGCACCGATACCGACCCAGGTCGCAACCGCCCCGACCGTCCCCGAAACGGCGGCGATCCCCACCGCCGCGACAGCGGCCCCCGCCCCGGTGCAACCAGCGCCCGCCGTCGTCGTCGTCGCACCTGCGCCCTCGCTGCCCGTGGTCGCCGCGTCGTCACCACCCGCGATACGTCTCGGCGGTCGCGACGAGCTCATGCCGTTCAACAACGTTCGCCGCCGTACCGGCGAGCACATGCTGATGTCACTTTCGACCGCGCCGCATGCGTTCATCGCTGTCGAGGTCGACTTCACCGCCGTCGACCGGGTGCGCAATGCGAAAAGAGAGGGCTTCAAGGCCGACGAGGGATTCTCCCTGACGTATATGCCGTTCATCGCCCGGGCCGTCGTCGATGCCATGCGCAACTACCCGAACGTCAACGCGTCCGTGTCGGAGAGCTCGCTGGTCGTACACCATGCAGTGGCGCTCGGCATCGCTGTCGACCTCGACTTCAACGGCCTCATGGTCCCGGTGGTCCGTGACGCCGACGGCAAGCGCATGCGGGCCATCGCCCGCGACATCGCCGACCTTGCATCCCGGGCGCGGACCAAGAAGCTCACTCCCGACGACATCATGGGTGGCACGTTCACGCTCTCGAACGCCGGTCCTTACGGTATCGACCTCATGCAGTCGATCATCAACCAGCCACAGGTCGGCATCCTCTCGATCACCAGCGTGAAGAAGAAGCCGGTCGTAGTCGAGCTGCCCGACGGCTCCGAGACGATCGCCATCCGACCGCAGGGCATGCTCGGCCTGTCGTGGGACCACCGGGCCTTCGACGGTGCGTACGCGGCCAGTTTCCTGCATGAGGTGCAGACGATCCTCGAGACCCGCGACTGGAACACCGAGTTGTAGCAACTTCGGCCGCCTTGCAGGGCCCGCCTCCTCGCCGACGCGCGCGAAGTCCTGGCCGACGCGCGCGATGTCGTTTGTTTTCGGCAACTCCGGTCCCGTTTCTTCGACTTCGCGCGCGTCGCATCCCGACTTCGCGCGCCGAGGGAGGAGTCGGGTAGGTATGCGAGGCCCGTACACTCGGCGGATATGTCGACGTCGCCGCTCGAGATCCGTTGGCTCGGCCGGGTCCGCTACGCCGACGCCCTCGCCCTGCAGCGCGGCTTCTTTGCCGAAACGCCCGCTCGCGACCATCTGCTGCTGCTCGAGCACCCGCCCACCTACACGCTTGGCGTGCGGGCCAGCCTCGACAACGTGCTCACCGACCCTGGGGCGATTGGGGCCGAACTGTTCACGGCCGACCGCGGCGGCGACGTCACGTTCCACGGTCCGGGCCAACTCGTCGGCTACCCGATTCTGTCGCTGCCCCCGAAGCGGGGCACCGGCAGCGGAATGGCCGACACGGTCGCCTACGTCACCTCGGTCGAGCAACTCGTGATCGACGCCTGTACCCAGCTCGGTCTCCCCAACGTCGGACGGCTGCCGCGGTGCACCGGCGTGTGGGTCGATCCCGGTGGCCCGAACCCCCGCAAGATCGCGGCCATCGGCGTCAAGCTCAACCGCGCCCGCACCATGCACGGCTTCGCCCTCAACGTCGACCGTGGCGTGCTCGACTGGTTCAACCACATAGTGCCGTGCGGGATCGCCGACAAGGCCGTCACGTCCCTCGCGCAGGAGGGCATCGACGTCTCGATGCGGGAGGTGGTCGACGCCGTCGCACGGCTTGCGGCGGAGCGCTGGGGTGGCGCAGGGTCCCATCGGGCGGACGTGTCATGGCGCACCACGCCGGACGATCTCGCACCCTTCAGCCGTGGTGCAGACGCGGGCACGAAGGCGCTGAGCCGGCTCGCGCAGGCGGGCGTCGACTCGTCGACTGCCGTTGCCATCTCGGCCCGCAAACCCGAGTGGCTGCGGGTGAAGGCGAACATGGGTGAGCAATACCGGTCGCTGAAGTCGACGCTGCGCTCGCTCGACCTCGTCACCGTGTGCGAAGAGGCCGGCTGCCCGAACATCCACGAGTGCTGGAACGACGGCACGGCGACGTTCATGATCCTCGGCGAGCGCTGCACCCGGGCGTGCGGCTTCTGTCTCGTCGATACCCGACTTCCGCTGCCGGCCGACCCGCTCGAACCGGCCCGGGTGGCGGAGGCCGTTGCTCGCCTCGGCCTGCGGCATGCGGTCGTCACCATGGTGGCCCGCGACGATCTGGACGACGGGGGAGCGGCCGCGGTCGCAGCAACCGTCAGCGCAATCCGGTCGGTCAACCCGGGCACGGGTGTCGAGGTGCTCATCAGTGACCTCAAAGGCGATCCGGCCTCGATCGAGACTGTGCTGACGAGTCGCCCGGATGTGTTGAACCACAACCTCGAGACGGTGATCCGGCTCCAGCGCGCCGTCCGTCCGAGCGCTTCGTATGCGCGCAGTCTTTCGCTGCTGGCCCGGAGCCGGGCCGCCGGTCTCACCACGAAATCCGGTCTCATGGTCGGCCTCGGCGAGACGGATGAGGAAGTGCGGGCCGCGCTGCGCGACCTCCGCGGCGTCGGCGTCGACATCGTCACGATCGGGCAGTACCTGCGCCCGACCTCGCACCATCTGCCGATGGCGCGTTTTTGGGAGCCGGCAGAGTTTGATGATCTGCGCGCCTACGGTCAGTCGTTGGGTTTCGCGCACATCGAGGCATCGCCGCTCACTCGGTCGAGCTATCACGCACGGCAGGGGGCGGAGGCGGCCGCCGCAGCGTCGCCCGTACCCGTCGCACTTGGCAGCCGCCGAAGCTGACCCTGCCGTTTGGGGCGCGCACCAGACTCAGCGGATGGAGAGGTCGACCGTTGCGTACGCGCTCGTCGAGTCCTTCGAGGTGACCGGCCCGTTCTGCGTCCACGCCAAGGTGTATCGACCGGCGCTCGGCAGTTTCCCTGTCCATGTTCCGCCGGACGAGACCCCGGCGACGGTAGTCGTGCCGATTGACAGCGTGACGATCGCGGTCCGGGCGTTCGGGAAGTTGGGTACCTTCGACACCGAGTAGGTGAGCGTCTGTCCCTTGTCGGCGTCGAGCGTGCCCTGATCGCCGGCCATGCCGTCGCCTTCGATCGTCGCCGCCGACGTGCCCCGAAGGAACGTGATCTTCGACGGGGCGCCGGCTTCGGAGCGGGACAGGGAAATGAACGCTCGCTTCGTCGCCTTGGCCGCGCTGGTCGTCTCGCCCTTGCTGTTGAGCTTCAATGTGTCGCGTTCGATGTATGTCGGGCAGCACGCGCCGGTGGCGTCCTGGCCATAGCGGTCGACGACGATGCGGCCGTTCACGATCGTGATGCCGTGGATCCCACCATCTGCGCGGTCGCCGATGCCAAGATCGCCGATCTGCTTCGGGTTCCCGGCCACGAGGCGGAAGATCAGCCCGTCGGTGAACTGGCCGGTGCCACCGGTGTTCTCGAGGGTCGTGACGATCGCCTCGTCGACCCCGTCTCCGTCGAGATCGCCGTGGTCGACGTCGAGCACCTGGAAGTACACCGGTTCGTCGGGCTTGATGGTGTTCTCGTAGACGCCGTTCTTGACGGTGATTGCGGCTCCCGTTCCGGACACGTAGGCGAAGTTGCGGAAGTCGATCCGGCGGATGTTCGTGACCGTGGCGACGGAGGCGCTCGCCGCCGTGTCGACCGTCGAGGCGGATGCAAGCGCGGTGGCGAGCAGGCGAAGCCAGCGGGATGGGTGGCGCATGGGCGCGATTCTGCCCGACTGCCTCCCGTTACCCGCTCCGGCACGACGCGTGCGAGGCTTACGGCCATGTCGGATCCGCGCCAAGCCCGCCACCTGCGACTCACCCGCGTGCGTGAGGGCATGCGCGCCGCCGGTGTCGATGCGCTGCTGCTCTCCCTCGGTGCCGACCTGCCCTGGATCAGTGGCTACACGGCCATGCCGCTCGAGCGCCTGACGATGCTCGTGCTCCCGGTCGACGACACTCCGACGCTCGTCGTCCCCCGCCTAGAAGCGCCCCGTGTCGATCACGACCCGGACCTCTTCTCCCTCATGCCGTGGAACGAGACAGAGTCACCTACGGCGATGGTCGCCGAGCTCGTGGGTGCCCGCACGAACCTTGCCATCAGCGACCGCTGCTGGGCGACGTTCCTCGTCGACCTCCAGGCGCTGCTGCCGAACGCGTGCTGGTCGCAGGCGTCGCGCGTCACCTCGCCGCTGCGGGCCGTGAAGGACCCGGCGGAGATCGATGCTCTCGCAAGGGCCGGCACCGCAGCCGACCTCGTCGCAGCCCAGCTCCACTCCGGCCAGATACCGCTCATCGGCCGTACCGAAGCCGCCGTCTCGGCCGACATCTCGGCCCGGCTGCTGGCGGAGGGCCACGACGTCGTCAACTTCGCCATCGTCGCAGCCGGCGAGAACGCAGCCAGCCCGCACCACCATCCCGGGGATCGGGTCATCAGGGCCGGCGAGGTCGTGCTCACCGACTTCGGCGGCACCATGAACGGCTACTGCTCGGACATCACCCGCTGCGTCTTCACCGGTGAGGTCCCCGCCGAGTTCGCCGAACTCTACGACGTGCTGTTCGAGTCGCAGGCTGCAGGCGTGGCGGCCGGCACCGTCGGTACGCCGTGCGAGGGTGTCGACAAGGCCTCGCGTCGGGTTATCGACGATGCCGGCTTCGGCGAGTTCTTCATCCACCGGACCGGCCACGGGATTGGTATGGAAGAGCACGAGGACCCGTACATGGTGTCGGGCAACTCGACGCTCTTGCAGGCGGGACACGCCTACTCGGTCGAACCGGGTATCTACATCGGCGGCAAGTGGGGCGCCCGCCTCGAGGACATCGTCGTCGCCACCGATGCCGGACCGATGCCGCTGAACGTCGCCGATCATCACCTGATGGTCGTCGAGGCTTAGGCGTTCCGGCCGGCGCTCCCTGCTTCTCCGAATCCGCCCCGAAAACGCTAAGTGCACACATGATCCGCCTCGACGCCGCGACCGTACTGCTCCAGTGGGCGGTCGGTGGGCTCGTGTTCCTGTGGGTGACGACGCGGCACCGCATGGTCGGCCTGGGCTACGGATGGCTGCTGCGGGGCGTGTTCGGGTTGATGGCCGCAGGGGCGATCGTCGGGTCCCGTTTCACCGAGAGCGTCCCGTTGCGCGAAGCCGCGTCGGCGGGTGTCGTGATCGCGACGGTCGTTGCTCTGGCGGTCTCGATCGGCCGCAAGCGCGGGGGCGTGCGTGGTCAGCGGGTCGAGGCCGAGCGCAAGCGCGCACGCGTGGCGGCGATGTCCGGCGCGCCGCTGCCGGAGATTGCGCACCCCGGCAGTGACGAGTTGGCCACTGCATCCATCGAGCTGCGCGACCAGTT
Source organism: Acidimicrobiales bacterium (assembly GCA_043734485.1). Lineage (GTDB taxonomy): Bacteria > Actinomycetota > Acidimicrobiia > Acidimicrobiales > JANYDT01 > JAYUDQ01. The sequence continues at coordinate 5,594 of JAYTFI010000781.1, forward strand.
CGGCCGCGTGTCAGGTCCGGCGCCACCCACGCCGGGTCCGGTTGGCGTCGCCGAATTCCCACCAATTCTCGATCTCATTGCGCCGGCCCTCGGCCTGGTGGGCCTGGTCGCGGCAGGGTGGAGTGGGGGCGGAAGCCATCCGCTCGCTGTCGCCCGCACGATCGTCGGCGCACTGTTCCTCGGTGCAGTCACCGACGCCATGCTGCTCGGTCATTGGTACCTCGTACAGCCGGGGCTCTCGCGGCGGCCGATCGGCGAGCTGAACGACTGGCTCATGCGGATCTGGCCCATCGAGGTCGGTCTGCTGCTGGTGCCGACCGGGATGATCTCGGTACTGAACGGTTCCATCAGCGACCACTACGGAGGCATGCTCGGCTGGTTCTGGGTCGCATGCGCGCTTATGACATTGGGACTCACGCTCGTCACCCGTGCTGCGCTGAAGGAACGTTTCTACTCGGCGGTGATGGCCGCGACCGGGCTGCTCTACCTTGCCATCCTCACGGCATTCGGCACGGACCTGGTCGCCCGCGCGATCCTGTCCGGCTGATGATCCGGTGTCACCACACGGGTGCGGCGCGAGCCTTCTCCTGTCGGCTCGCCGGCGTCGTGGCGGGCTCGGTGGCCATCGGCCTCGTCGTGGTGGCGCTGCCTGACGGCGGCGCACGGGCGGTCGGAGTCCCGACGCGTTCCTCGAAATCGTCGTCGACCACGGCACCGGTGGCCGGGCCCGGTGTTCCGGCGCGATCCGGCGGGCCGTCGAGCCCCACCACGATCGCGGCGTGGCGTGTTCCTCCACCGAGGCGCGAGCCCGTCGCGGGTCGCCGCCCGTCGACCACGCTCGGACCGCCCGTCACATCGACAGCCGGCGGCCGCACGACCACCTCGCTTGCCGGCGGGAAAACCACCTCGACCACCTCCACCGGGCCGCGCCGCACCACCACGACCACGGAGCAGCCGGCCCCGCCGCCGGCCACCTTGGCCTTGGACGTCACCACCATCCCGGCGTCGGTCGCGGCCTCGATCGGGAAGCCGGTCGCGCCATTCGGTCCGGTGGCGGACTGCGCCCACCCGTTGGCGGCCATCGACCGCTGGCCGCTCCGCGCGAAAGTGGCACAGCTCGTCATGATCGGCGCCGACGGGAACGACGTGCTCGCGCTCACTACCCTCGTGCGCGATCAGCAGATCGGCGGGTTCCTGATCCGAAGCGCACCCACCACTGCGTCGCAGCTGACCGCTGATCTCGCGAAGCTGGCCGACCTGGCCGGGCCGATCCCGTCGTTCGTCGCGGTCGACGAGGAGGGTGGGCGGGTGCAACCGCTGCGGGCCGTCGCCGGTTCACTGCCCAGTGCCCGCCGGCTTTCGCGATCCGACCCGGCCGAGATCCGGTCTTTAGTAGGCGCACATAGCAAAGAACTACGCGCGCTTGGCGTGACGATGGTCTTCGGTCCGGTGGCCGACGTGAGCCGTTCGCAGTCAGGGGCAATCGGCGATCGTTCCTTCGGCGGGGACCCTTTGGCGGTCGCCGACGATGCGCTTGCGTATGCGAACGGTCTGCTCGACGGAGGTCTGCTGCCGGTAGTGAAGCACTTCCCCGGCCATGGCTCGGCGTCCGGCGATTCGCATGTCGGACGAGTGGCCACCCCCGATGTCGCGGATATCGACCGGACCGACATTCCGCCGTTCCAGATGGTGATGGCTGCGACGCCCGTGGCCGTGATGGTCGGTCATCTCGAGGTGCCAGGACTCACCGGCGATGTGCCGGCAAGCGTGTCGTCAGAGGCCATCGAACGTGAGCTCCGTGGTGTGCTCGGATTCAAGGGCCTGGTCATCACCGACTCGCTATCGATGGGTGCCATCACAGGTCGCTGGAAGGCGCCCGGGGCGGCCGCCGAGGCCATCACGGCCGGCGCCGATGTCGCGCTGTTCGTCACGATCAGCCTGCGCGATGCGGTCGGCGTGATCGACGCACTCGAGCAGATCGTCATCGACGGACGCCTTCCGATGGGGCAGCTCAACCGTTCGGTGTTGCGAGTGGTGCGCTCGAAGGGGCTCGATCCTTGCTCGGTCGAGGCTCGCTCGCTCGTGGCTAGGCGGCCGACGGTCACGACACCGGGCTGACCTGTCGCGGGCCGGGCAGCGAAGCCGCGTACGCGTCACACCGCAATCAGTACCAAGCCGAGCAGGGCAAACGCGAGCCCGGCCACCTGCACCGGCCGCAGCCGCTCCCGGTCGATGACGCGTGCCAGCCCGACCGTCGACACCGGGTAGAGCGAGGCCAGCACGGCAAGCA
>JAYTFI010000782.1:0-2564 GCA_043734485.1 Acidimicrobiales bacterium
GTGCTGGTGTGCACGGCCGAGGTGTTCGCGAACCAGGCACTCGGCTCCGGCGACGGGACCGGCATCCGCTTCGCCTGCCTCGACGAGTTCCACTACTACGCCGACCACGACCGCGGCTGGGCCTGGCAGGTGCCGCTCCTGCTGCTGCGCGACTGCCAGTTCCTGCTCGCTTCGGCCACGCTCGGCGACGTCAGCGCGATCGCTACCGACCTCTCGGAGCGGACCGGTCGCGAGGTCGCCGAGGTCACCTCCGTGGACCGGCCGACACCGCTGTTCCACCAGTGGCGCAACACCCCGGTCGCCGACTCGATCACCGAGGCCGTGGAGAAGGGCTTGTCGCCCGTCTACCTCGTGCACACCACGCAGCTGGCGGCCATTGAGCAGGCACAGTCGCTCGTCAGCCTCCCCCTCACGACGCGGGCCCAGCGCGAAGCAATCGCAGCCGCAGTGGCAGGTGAACGACTCAACACCGGCTTCGGCCAGTCACTCGCCCGCTACCTCCGCAACGGCATCGGTGTGCATCACGCGGGCATGCTCCCCCGCTACCGGCGCCTCGTCGAGCGGCTCGCCGGCGAGGGCCTTCTGCCCGTCATCTGTGGCACCGACACGCTCGGCGTCGGCATCAACATCCCCATTCGTACCGTTTTGCTCCGCGCGCTTACGAAGTTTGACGGCACACGCGTGAGGGTGCTGCGAGCCCGCGAGTTCCATCAGCTCGCAGGGCGCGCCGGCCGGCCCGGATTCGACCCCGACGGCCACGTGTGGGCCCAGGCCCCCGACCACATCATCGAGAACGAGCGCTCGCTGGCCCGGGCCGGCGACGATCCAAAGGCGCGCCGCAAGGTCCGTCGCGAGGCGCCGCCGAAGGGGTTCGTGCACTACGACGAGGCAACCTTCAACCGGCTCATCGGGGCCGTCCCCGAGCCGCTCACTTCACGCTTCCGGGTGACACCCAACCTCGTCGCGACGGTGCTGGCCCGACCCGACGGCATCGCCGTGCTGAAGGAGCTCCTGCTCACGAATCACGATCCGGGGGCGAAGCGACGTGACCACGTGCGCCGGGCCATCGCCGTCTACCGCAGCCTCGAAGCGGCAGGCGTGGCAGAACGTCTGCGCGCAGACGATGGCCACGTCATCGGTGTGAAGATCGGCTCGCTGATCGACGGTAGCGACGAGCGCATGGGGGTGCGCTTCACGTCGCCCCTCGGACCGTTCGCCATCGAGGTGATCGCCACCCTCGACCGGGAGGACCCGGCCTACGTGCTCGACGTGGTCAGCATCGTCGAGGCGGTCATCGAGAACCCGATGGCCATCCTCATCGCGCAGGAGAAGGCGGCGCGGACATTGGCCATCGGTCAGATGAAGGCCGACGGCATCGAGTACGACGAGCGCATGGAGCTGCTGTCACAGGTCAGCTGGCCCAAGCCGATGGCCGAGATCCTCGACTCGTGTTTCGAGACCTATCGCAGCCATCACCCGTGGATCTACGACGGGCCGCAACCGAAGAGCATCCTGCGTGAGATGCTCGAGACGGGCGAGACGTTCCGAGGCTTCATCCAGCGCTACAAGCTGGAACGGTCCGAGGGTCTTCTGCTGCGCTACCTCAGCGACGCATGGCGAGCCCTCGACCGGTCGCTCCCATCGTCGGCCTACGACGACGCGCTCGAGGACGTCATCGAGTGGCTGCACCAGATGTTGGAGGCAACCGACGCCAGCCTGCTCGAGGAGTTCGAGCGGCTGTCCGGCGACGCGCCAGTCCTACGAGAGATGCCGTCACGTCCGGCCATCTCGGGGCCGCCACGGGCCTGGCGCACCGCCGTGCGAACGGCTGCGTTCGCGTGGGTTGAGCTACTGGCCCGTCGGGCGTTCGGGGTGTTCGGCGAGCGCACCGGCATCGACAGCTGGCGGTTCAACGCCGCGCTGGCACCGTTCTGGGCCGAGCACGATTCGATCCTGACCGACGGTGATGCCCGCTCGGCCGCGTACTTCCTGCTCGACGACACGGGTCCCGACCGCTGGATCGTGCAGCAGCGCTTCAGCGACCCCGACAGCTCGGGCGAGTGGGGTTTCACCGCGACCGTCGACCTCAAGGATGCCGCGGAGACGGGCGGCCCGACGCTCGTGCTGCAGTCGCTCGGGCGGTTCGGCGAGGAGACCGCGCTTCGGTAGCCAGAGGGAGGGCAGCGGCGCCCGGCGGGTCGAACAGGGTGCGGACTTTGTCGTCGAAAGCCGCCTGGAGCGGCTTTCGGCCACGAAGTTGGCCGGCGGCCCGGGGCACTCGCAGACATGCCACCGTGCCACCCATGACGAGCCGCGACCTCCACTGCATCCGCGAGCCCGAGGTGAAGGCAGCGCTCGGCATCCCCGCCGAGTGGGCGACGGTGGCCATGGTCCCGATCGGCTATCCCATCGGCCGTGGGCACGGACCGATCACCCGCCAGCCGTCCTCGGTGCTGGCGTTCGATGACTCGTTCGGGACGCCCTGGAACGGCTGATCGGGCCGTCGCCGAATTCGACCAGGTTTGTCGCAGGCCGACCGATCTGTCGATCTCGAAGGCAGGGCC
>JAYTFI010000783.1:0-2795 GCA_043734485.1 Acidimicrobiales bacterium
ACCCCGAGGTGGTCTGGCAGGCCGTGCTGACTGCGGCCCGCCGGGCACTCGCCGAGGCCGGCACCGCGGCTGCTTCGGAGGTGCGCGTCATCTGCGCCCCGAGCCAGTGGTCCTCGATCATCCCGGTCGACGCGGCCGGCCTTCCGGTCGGTCCGATGTTCGTCTGGCTCGATCATCGCGGCGAGCAATACACCGCGGCGATCACCGCGGACGACCCCGACGGCGGCGCCGCCACGTTCGCACACTGGGCTGACGTGCACGGCCTCTACCCGTCGACGTCGCTGACGCACATCCTCTATGCGCAGAACGAGCGGCCCGAGATCCACGACCGGACCGCGGCCTATCTCGAACCGATGGACTACCTCAACGCCCGCTTATGCGGTCGCCTCGCGGCCACCGGCTGCTCCGCCATGCCGCTTTCGCTCAGCGACAACCGCACGCTCGGCGCTCCGCACTGGTCCGCCGATCTGATCGCCCGTGCCGGTGTCGACGCCTCGAAGCTTCCAGAGATGGTGCCCTCCCTTTCGGTGCTCGGCCCGATACTCGAGCCGGTAGCCCGCACGCTCGGGCTTCGGTTCGACGTGGTCGTGGTCGCGGGGGCGAACGACAGCGTGGCTGCGGCGATCGGCACCGGTGCACTGGCCCCGGGCCAGGGCACGGTCGTGATGGGCACCACGGGTGTCCTCACCGCGCATCACCCCACCCGCGTGATCGAGCCTGCGAAGTTCATCGCCACGATGCCGAGCGCGCTCAGCGACCGCTTCTACGTGATGGCCGAGGCCGGCCTCGGCGGCAAAGTGCTGGAGATGTTCCTGCACGAGATCGTGCACGGTGACGACGCGCTGGTCGATGCCTCGACCCCGGACGACATGTTCGAGCGCGTCTCGGCCGTCGTCGCCGACGTGCCGCCAGGAGCCGATGGGCTGCTGTTCCTGCCTTGGCTGATCGGGTCCGCCGCACCGAAGATCGACGGCCGTCAGCGGGGCGCGTTCATCGGCATGTCGATGCGCACCACGCGGGCCCACATGCTGCGCGCCGTCCTCGAGGGCATCGCGTTGCAAATGCGGTGGCTGGCCGACGAGGTGGAGACGACCCTCGGCGTGAGGTTCGCCATGCTGCGCTTCGCCGGCGGCGGTGCGCAGTCGGACGCATGGGCGCAGGCGATGGCCCATGTGCTCGGCCGCACCGTCGAACAGGTCGAGGGTCCGCGCCATGCGAACGCGCGAGGTGCCGGTCTGCTCGGCTTTCTCTCGCTCGGCCTCATCGGCGTCGACGACCTCGCCGCACTCGTGCCGATCCGCCGCCGCTACGAGCCGTCGCCCGCGGGCGCGGCGCTGTTCGACGATCGCATCGGCATCTACCGCGATCTGCACGGCCTGCTGGCCGATCCCGTCGCCCGTCTGAACGCCAGTTCGCAGCACCACCTTCACCTTTAGCACGTACGCATAGCATCTTCGACAGGAGCCCATCATGGCCAAGTACCCGCAGTACCCGTATGCCGACAAGTACACCGTGCTCCGCGGCCTGCCCTCCGAAGGCCGCGACCACGACGCGATCCTCGCCGAACTGACCGAGATGGCCACCAAGGAGGACGGCTCCTGGGAGCCTGGCAAGGCCTCCGGTTCCTTCTACTGCGGCGACAAGGACCACTACGCGTTCATGGCCAAGGCGTTCGGCATGTACGGCCACGTGAACGCGCTCCAGCGCGACATCGCGCCCAGCGCGACGCGTTTCGAGGGCGAGATCATCGCCATGGGCCTCGACCTCATGCACTCGACCGCGGCGACCGAGCGCGGGCATGACCCTGTGGGCATGGTCACCAGCGGTGGGACCGGCAGCATCACCCACGCCATGCTCGCGTACCGCGAAGACGCCTACGCCAAGGGCAATCGCATGCCCAACGTCGTCAAGCCCGAGACCGGCCACCCCGCCTTCGACAAGGCGTGCCACCTGTTCGGCATCGAGATGCGCCACGCGCCCATCGATCCGGTCACCACGCAGGTCGACGTCGGCGCCATGGCTGCCATGATCGACGAGCACACGGTGGCCGTCATCGGCTCGGCTTCGAATTACGGGTATGGCACCATCGACCCCATCAGCGAGCTGTCTGATCTTGCCATCGAGCGCGGCATCGGCCTGCACGTAGACGGCTGCCTCGGCGGATTCATCCTGCCGTTCGGGGAGATGCTCGGCTATGACATCCCACCGTTCGACTTCCGCATCCCCGGCGTCACCACTCTTTCGGCCGACACCCACAAGTACGGCTACGGGTTCAAGGGCACGTCGATCCTGATGTTCCGCGACCGGTCCCTGCGCAACGGCCAGTACTTCTTCATGACCGGCTGGTCGGGCGGCAAGTACAGCTCGCCGGGTATGGACGGGTCGCGTTCCAGCGGGTTGCTCGCGGCTACCTGGGCGTCGATGGTCGCAAACGGACGGGCCGGTTACCTCGCGAAGGCCAAGAAGATCTTCGAGGCTGCGTTCGCCATGCAGGAGGCCGTGCGGTCGCACCCGTCGCTGCGCATGAACGGCTCGCCGACGTACTGCTTCTCGTTCACGTCCGACGAGTACGACGTGTACCACGTGAACGACTTCATGCGCACGCGTGGGTGGCGTCTGAATGGGCAGCAGTTCCCGAACTCACTGCACATGGCAGTGACCGGGCCGCAGACGCAGGACGGCGTCGCCGAGGCGTTCGCCACCGACCTCGCCGACGCGGTTGCCTATGCGCTCGAGCACAAGTCCGATCAGGCCCGCAGCAGCGCGGTGTACGGCAGCGCGGGCATGTCGCGCGA
>JAYTFI010000784.1:0-2409 GCA_043734485.1 Acidimicrobiales bacterium
TTCGAGCGGGGCATTGTCGACCGGAGAACCGACGCAGGGAAGTCCGGGGCCGCAGACCGCACAACTCGTCGCCCAGTACGGGCCCGCAGTGATCCGCTATGTGCGAGGCGTGGAGATATCCGGCGGTCCTGAGCCGTTCACGGTGTTGCTGGTGCCGATTGGCGATGCATGGCGCGTCATTGCGGCCAGCGATTAGCCCATAGATCTTCCCCGTAGTTGAAGCAAATAGAACAACTGCCAACCACAAAATAGGAGAAATGCATGAGAATGACACGCATAACCGCGGGAATAGCCGCGACTGGACTGCTGGGAGGTCTGCTCGCATCGGGCGGGCCTGCCATCGCTTCCAGCCACCGCGAAGCCCCGATGATTTCCCAAGACGCATCGGCCGACAACACTGACCTTTACGCCTTCCGCGACGCGACCGACCCGACCAAGCTGAACATCATCGCCAACTACATCGGCCTCGAAGACCCCGCCGGAGGGCCGAACTTCACCCGCTTTGCTGACGACGTGGAGTACGAGATCCACATCAACAACACGGGCGACGGCACCGACCAGATCGACTACCAGTTCCGCTTCCGCACGACGGTCGCCAATCCGAACACGTTCCTGTACAACACAGGGCCGGTCGCGTCCTTGGCCGATCCGAACCTCAACGTGCGTCAGACCTACAGCGTGCGCAAGATCGTCACGAGCCAAGACGGGATCACCGAGTCCGCCGAGGTCCAGGCCTTCGATCTACCGGTTCCTCCGGCCAACATCGGCCCCCGTTCCACCCCGAACTATGAGGAGGCGCTCGGCAAGCCGGCAGTGATCACATTGGCAAACGGTGACAAGGTGTTCGCCGGTCCACGCAAGGACGCGTTCTTCGCGGACCTGGGATCGGTGTTCGACCTCCTAGGCCTGCGACCCCTCAACGGTGCGCATGTGATCCCGCTGCCGGCTGCCGCCGGCATCAACGGGCTCAGCGGGAAGAACGTCCATACCATCGCTCTACAGGTTCCGATCTCTTCGGTGACACGCAACGGCGATAACCCGACGGTCGTCGATGACGCCGCGTCGGTCGTCGGCATCTTCGCGTCGGCGAAGCGCCGTCAGGTGCGGGTCCTGGAGAACGCCCGTGAGACGGGCAGCGGCGACTTCGTGCAGGTGAGCCGCCTAGGCCTCCCGCTCGTGAACGAGGTCTTGATCCCTCTCGGGCAAAAGGACAGGTTCAACGCCACGCTCCCGAGGAACGATGTCGCGAACTTCGGCGCCAACATCCTCAACCCCGAGCCGGCTGCGCTCATGAAGGCCCTGTATGGGCTGTCCGTGCCTGCAAACCCCCGCACCTCGGACGTTCTGCCGATCCTGCAGGGCGCCGGCGCGGGTCTCACCCCAGCGCACTACCTCCCGCCGATGGACCTGCTTCGGGTCAACGTGGCCGTGCCGGTGAATGCAACCCCGAGTCGCCTCGGCGTCCTCGCCGGTGACAGCCAGGGATTCCCGAACGGCCGCCGGCTGAACGACGACGCCGTGGACATCCTCCTGCGGGTCCTCGCCGGAGGTACGCCGTTCACGCCGGCCACCAACGTGTTCCCCAACAATGCGTTGACCGACGGTGTCGACACGAGCGAAATCCAGCCCGTGTCGTACTTCCCCTATCAGGCCCCGCCCATTGCGGGCTACAGCCAGCCGGCAAGCCTCCCCGTCGGCTGACGGCCCGGCTGTTTCTGCGATGCAGGTTTTCCCCGACACGACGGGCATGACGCGACTGCGCCGTGCCCGGTGTCTCCTGCTCGCATTCGGACTTTGCGTTGCTCCGGCCCTCAGCCGGAGCAACGGATCGTCCGCGTTCGCGACCGGCACGACAAGCGCGCAGGCGCCGCTCCCCAAGGCGGGCGTAGCGACAGCCGCCGACCGGGCCATCGCGGCTGCGGAGTCGCGCCTCGCAAAGGTGCCCGGCGATACGGCAGCCAAAAAGGCGCTGGCAGCGGCGTTCCTGCAGAAGGTACGCGAGTACGCCGACCCGAGCTACTACACGAAGGTCGATCAGATCCTCGCCAGCCTCGGCGGTGCGCGGTCGTCGGATCCGGAGGTCCTGCTGCTCGAAGGCACGCTGCTCCTGGCCCGACATGAGTTCGCCGACGCGCTGAAGGTCGGCCAGCGCGCCGTGATTGCACTGCCGTCCAACGCGGGTGCACAGGGAATCCTCGTGGACGCGTACAACGAGCTCGGCCGCTACGACGACGCACTCGCAGCCACCCAGCGGATGGTGGATCTGCGTCCCGATCTCGCCGCACTCTCCCGTGTGTCCTACGCCCGCGAGCTCCGCGGCGACGTTCCCGGCGCCATCGAGGCGATGCAGCAGGCCGTCACCGCCAGTTCAGGCACTGGGGAGGCTTCTGCCTACGTGCAGACGCTCCT
>JAYTFI010000785.1:0-1820 GCA_043734485.1 Acidimicrobiales bacterium
GCGGTGCACAGCACAGCGAGCAGCACGACAGCAAGTGTTCTTCCTACGTTGCGCGCCATTCGATCCATTCTCTCATCTTCCTCGCCCGGAACCAACGACATGTCGCCCGGAACCAACGACACGTCGCCCGGAACCAACGACACGTGGACGGTGTCTGGTAGTGACAAGCTCTGATCGATGCCAGCGCGCCGCAACCGACACGACCCGCAACCGACACGACCCGCAACCGACACGACCCGCAACCGACACGAAATGACGAATTGAAGGATCTCACGCCTGCCACCGACGCCGAGCTCGTGCGGCGCGCCCGCGGCGGAGATCGGGCGGCGTTCGGTGAGATCGTGCGGGCGTACCAGGCGCCGGCGTTGCGCCTGGCCACGATCATCAGCCGCGATTCATCGGAGGCATACGACATCGTGCAGGAAGCGTTCGTGCGGGCATATCAGGCGTTGCCGAGCGTGCGGGCCGACGAGTCGTTGCGACCGTGGCTGCTGCGGATCGTCGCCAACCAGGCCAAGAACAGCCGGCGCAGCCGGTGGCGCCGTGACCGGCACCAAGGCCGCCAGGCCGCGCTGCGTCCCGACGAGGTGAGCGGACCTGATGAGATCGCGCTCGGCGAAGTTGCCGCGCAGGGTCTGCTAGCGGCGCTCGCGCGGCTGTCTGCACGCGACCGTATGGTGCTCGCGTGTCGCTACCTCGCCGACATGACCGAATCCGAGACGGCGTCGGCGCTCGGTGTTGCCAACGGCACGGTGAAGTCACGTACGGCGAGGGCTTTGGCGCATCTGCGCGACGGACTCGGGCGCGAGCTGCAACCGGAGGACCACACATGACGGATCTACTCGAGCGTCAACTTGCAGCCCTCGCCGAGCGGCTCGACGTCGATGTCGGACAACGACTCGTTCGCGACGTGCTGGCCAGCCTCGACACGGTCGGTGGCGCCGCTTGGGCGACAGGCGTGCGGCGGGACATGCCCCGTCGCCGTCGCCGGATCGTCGCCGCTGCGGTCGCGGCGGCACTCGTGACCCCCCTTGCGGTGCCTGGTTCACGCCACGTCATCGCCCACTGGTTCGGCATCTCCAGCACCCGAATCGAGCGTTCACCGGCGGCGCCCGTCGCGTCGCAACTGCCGGCCACCGTGCCCACCAACCGGCCCGCCGGCGGGGCAGACGCAGCGCCGCCGGGGACCGCCGGCCCCCCGACGACCGCTGCGGCAACGTTCCCAGCGGCTCTGCGCCTCGGAGAGCCGACCACCGCCGCCGACGCGGCTGCGCGCACCGGGTTGCCGGTTCCGGTGCCGAGGGCGCTCGGCGCGCCCGGCGCGATCTTCGTGGTCACGCCGCCGGCGAGTGGTCAGGTCGTCGTGGTCTACCCGGCCTCCGCGACGCTGCCCGATTCGCCCGTGGCCGGTGTCGGCGCGCTCTTGTCGACGGTCCCCGGCACGATCGACCGGGGGATGTTCGTCAAGGTTGCAGGCCCAGGGACCGTCGTCGAAGAACTCACGTTCGTGGTCGCTTCGGGCTCGACCGTGCACGCGATCTGGCTCGCCGGAGCGCCTCACCAATATGCGTTCGACGACGCCGCCGGCTCTCCCGTCTTCGACGATCTGCGGCTCGCAACCAACACGCTGCTGTGGAACGACGACGGAGTCGGATACCGGCTCGAGGCCGCCGTCGCCCGGGATGAAGCGGTGCGCATCGCGTCGTCGGTGATCCCGACCAGATAGCGCAGGGAACCGCCTCGGCCGGGGCGGTGTCGGGAGTCGTATGAAGCATCGAACGAAGTGGCTGGCCTGCGCGATCATCCTCAGCGGTTGCGGC
>JAYTFI010000786.1:0-2145 GCA_043734485.1 Acidimicrobiales bacterium
ACGGCACCGCCGGTCACGTACTCACCCGTGACGGCGCCGCCGGTCACGTTCCCGCCAGTCACCGCTCCGCCCCAGTTCGATGTCCGGGCCGATGTCAACGAACGCACCGCTTCGACGGGGGAGACCGCGACGTTCGGCATCACCGTCGACCGTTCGAGCGGCTTCGGCGGCCCGGTCTCCTTCACGACATCGGGGCTCCCTGCCGACATGCGGCTGAACTTCGCCCCGAACCCCACGACGTCGAGCACGAACCTCTACGTCACGCCCGGGCCGGCAACACCGTCGGGTCGCTACATCCTGACGATCGTCGGTACGTCGGGGAGTACGCAGCGCGCGGCAGCAATTGCCATCAACGTCAACACCGTCGGTGACTTCGCCCTCATCGCCAATCCGACGACCCGTACTGTGGCCGGTGCCATCTCGACGAGTTACCGGATCGACATCGCCACCGCGCTCGCCTCCCGTCCGAAGGTCGCCTTCGACGTCTCCGGCGTCCCGACCGGGATCGTGGCGTCGTTCAGCGCGACGTCGGCCGACAAGTCGACGGATCTGAAGATCCAGTCGTCGGCGGCTGTGCCGTCCGGAACCTATCCGCTCACGATCACGGGCCGCAGCGGTCCGAACGTCCGCCAGATCGTGGTCAACCTCGTGGTGAACAACCAGCCGCCAGGGTTCGGGTTGTCGGCCACTCCGGGGCTCATCGGCATCACCCGCGGATCAACCGGTGCAGTGTCCGTGGCGGTCAACTCGGTCGGCGGCTTCTCCGGGGCGGTGACGATCACGACCGCCAACCTTCCCGCCGGTGTCACCGTGACCCGCGTTCCCGATGGTCTGAACCCGGCCACGCTGCTCATCCAGGTGCCCGCCGCTGCGCCGCCGGGCCAGTCCGTGATGTCGATCACCGGCACGAGCGGGATCTACACCGCAACTGTCCAGGTGACGCTGATCATCACGTAGCCGGCGCAGGCTGCGCCGGGTTGGCGAGGTTTTCGCCGTGGAGGGGCTGCTTACGGGCGGCCCCTCCGTCGCGTTCGGGACCGGTGCGCGCTGCGCTCGAGCGTCGGGCCTCAGCCGGACAGGCTCGTCCAGAGGTGCTGCAGTGCGTACGACCGCCAGGGGCGCCACATCTCTGCCCTCGCCGTCGCCGACTTCGGGTCACCGGCCACCCCGAGGTGCTCGAGCGCGCGGCGGACGCCGAGATCGGTGGCCATGAACACGTCGGGGTCGCCAAGCGCTCGCATCTCGATGTACGCCACCGTCCACGGGCCGATTCCCGGCATCGCCAGCAGCGAATCACGTAGCCGTATACGGTCGGCGCCGGGATCGATTTCAACCGTGCCGTCCGCAACCGCAGCCCCCAGGCGGCGGATGGTGTCCGCTCGGGCACGCGGCATGGGGAACTGCTCTGGGTCGGCCTCGGCGAATGCGACTGCGCTCGGGAACAGCCGCTCGATCCCCGTCGTCGCGCCCGCCGGGTCCGTGCCGTGGTTGGTTCCGTCGGTTCCGTCGGTCCCGTCGGTCCCGTCGGTCCCGTCTACGACGTCTTCGCCGAGCGCGGCCGACATCCGGGCGAGCACGGTACGGGCACCGGCCACCGACACTTGCTGGCCGACGATGGCCCGCACGGCTATCTCGAAGCCGTCGCCGTGGCCTGGAGCGCGCAAGCCCGGCCGCTTGGCCACGAGCGGCGCGAGAAGTTCGTCGGTGCCGAGTGCTGCGGCGACTGCCACCGGGTCCGCGTCGAGGTCGAGAAGTCGACGGCAGCGTTGGACCGCGGCGCCGAGGTCGCGCAGATCGCTCAGGCGCAGCGTGCAGGCCACGTGGTCGGGGAGCGGACGCAGTGTGACGAGTCCGGTCCCGTGCGGCAGCCGCATCGAGCGGGCGTAGACGCCGTCCGTCACGGACTCGACGCCGCTGATGCTGCGCACCCGCAGGAACTCAAGCAGCGCCGCGCCGTCGAGCGGTGCGCGGAACGGGAGGCGGAGCGAGAGGGCGCCGGTCACGAGGGGTGCCTGTTCACCACCCGTGCGACGGTGCGCGCGTAGCGCCGTCGGGGTGAGCGCGAACACGTCCCGGATCGTGTCGTTGAACTGGCGGATGCTGGCGAAACCGGCAGCGAAGGCGATCTGCGAGACCGGGAGCGCA
>JAYTFI010000787.1:0-1943 GCA_043734485.1 Acidimicrobiales bacterium
CGATCTCAAGTGCCAACACCCGTGAGGCAGAGCGTTGGGGCTGTCGCCCCTGATCCGAGCGCACTGCCGAGCGACCCAATGCCCGGTCTCAGAAGCGGACGCGCCGCGATTTCGGACTGCATCCACGCCTGAGCCGGATCCAGTACCGCGGACAACCGTTCGACTACCCGCTGAAGTCCGGCGACGCACTGCGCAACCTCGGTCTCTGGGAAGGGGCTTCGCTGCGGCTTGTCGTATACGCGCACGTTTGGGTCCGGGAACGATGTGGGAACAAGCGGCGAGGATGGCGCTTCCGGGTCTTGTCCGGTCGTTGCACCCGGCACCGCCCGCCGAAGTGCTCGACGCAGCCGACGCAGCCGACGCACCGGCGCTACCGCGATTTCCTCACGGTTGCGCTCGTGGTTCCGGCCGACGATGCGTTCCCCGGACAACTGGGTTCTACGTGCACGATCCGGACGTGCGCGTCGCCCGGGTGCAGACCGTGGCGAACGTTGGCCCGGCTGGCCGCAACGCCAACAACCGGTACAACCAGGATCACTCGATCACGGCCAATGCTCGCGGTCGCGAACCCGTTCTTTAGGTGGAAAGGTGACCAAAAGTCTATACTTCTTCTATGGCCTTGAGCATCAAGAGCAACGAAGCGGACCACCTCGCACGGGAACTCTCGGAAAGGACGGGCGAGACGATCACGCAGACCGTCGTCATCGCGCTGCGCGAGCGCCTGGAGCGCGAGCGAACGAAGGCCACGCTGGGCCTCGTCGAGCGTCTGCAGCGACTTGCCGAGGACGTCGCCCGACTGCCGACGTTGGACGGACGGTCCGCCGACGCCATCATCGGGTACGACGAACACGGACTCCCCGCATGAGCACCGTCGGTGCCGATGACACCACGGGCACGGGCACGGGCACGGTCGCGGTCGATACATCGGCCGTCGTCGCAATCCTCCTCCGGGAACCAGGCGCCGACGAGCTCGGACGCGCACTGGGACGTGCGCAACGTCGGCTCATCTCCGCGGCGACGCTCGTCGAGCTCGGCATCGTCGTTGAAACGCGTCTCGGTCCGGCCGGCCGCGGCATTGTCGACCGTTTCATCCGCGACGCCGAGATCGAGATCGCCGCGGTCGATCGGGCGACGTCCGATCGCGCCATCGACGGCTGGAGGCGTTATGGCAAGGGACGCCATGGCGCCTCACTGAACCTCGGTGACTACTTCTCCTACGCACTGGCCGTCGGCGAGGGCTGCCCGATCGTGTGCACGGGCAACGACTTCGCCGAGACGGACGCTGCGGTGATCCGGCCGTCGAACTGATGAGGCGCTGACGACCCCGGGAAAGTCACGAAGTTGTCAACGGATCGCGACTCGACACGACCGGAACCTTCCCCCATGATCCACCTACGTCACGAGGTTCGCGCCGTGCTGGTCCCGCCGTCGGGCCGGCGGTATGACGAGTACCGCCCCGCCTACTGCGGTCCGCAAAGGAGGAACGCAATGCTGCAGATCGATACGCCACACACCGGGGGCTCGCAATACGCGGGCAATGCAACCGCCCCGAATCCGCTAGTAACCGCCTGGTCACCACTGCATGAGTTCGAGGGCAGCACACAGAGCTACGCGCTCCTGTCGGGGTTCTTGGATGGTTCCGACGCGGTCGCCGAACTCGAGGCCGGCCGCGCCAGCATCGCCCGTCTGCGGTCCGCACTCATGGATACCCTCGACGATATGCAAGGCATGGTGGCCGGGGTGAAACAATACGACCGGGCACTGTGCACGATGCTGGCGCGAATCGACCGGGCCAAGGCCGCGCTCACCCATGACGTCGCCGCCGCCGATTCGGTCATGGAGCGGGTGGACCGGTGGACCGGATAGCCGCCACGCAGTTGTGCCTACGAGAACGATCGCGTTCGCGAACGTTGGGTCGAAAGCCGCTCCCACCGGCTTTCGAC
>JAYTFI010000788.1:0-3404 GCA_043734485.1 Acidimicrobiales bacterium
GGCGCCCGCGTCGTGGCCAGCCCGCTGGCGCGGGCCCGCGAAACGGCCGAACCGCTCGACGCCGACGTGCAGGTCGACGATCGCTGGATCGAGCTCGACTACGGCGATCTGGACGGCCAGCCCCTCCGGGACGTGCCGGCGTCGGTATGGCAGCGATGGCGGGAGGATTCGACGTTCGTCCCCGGGGGCGGCGAGTCGATGGCCGAGCTGGGTCTGCGGGTTCGGGGGGCTTGCGAGGAGATCGCCGAGATCCGCAGCGACCTCGTCACGATCGTCGTCAGTCATGTCTCGCCGATCAAGGCGGCCGTGGCGTGGGCACTCGGGGTCGACGACACCGTCACGTGGCGGATGCACCTCGACCAGGCCAGCATCACCCGGATCCGTCTCGGCGGGGCGGGTCCGGCGTTGTTGCGGTTCAACGACGTGCACCATCTGCGGGGCACCTGAGTGGCGATCCGGTGCGTTGGCGTCTACTGCGGATCGTCGAGCGGTTCTCGGCCCGAGTACCTGGCTGCGGCTCGGGGCCTCGGCACGGCCATTGCCAACCGTGGCCTGGCGCTCGTCTACGGCGGCGGACGGGTCGGGCTGATGGGTGCCGTCGCCGACGCCGCACTTGCTGCGGGCGGGCGGGTGCACGGGATCATCACCACCGAGCTACTCGGCGCCGAGGTCGGCCATCGCGGCCTGTCGAAGCTTGACGTCGTGGCCTCGATGCACGAGCGGAAGTTGGCCATGGCCGATCAGGCCGACGCATTCATCGCGCTGCCGGGCGGATTCGGCACACTCGATGAGCTGTGCGAAGTGCTCACGTGGACGCAGCTCGGCATCCACCGCAAACCTGTGTCGCTGGTCAACACGCTCGGCTACTGGGACCAGTTCGTGGCCCAGGCTGCGGTGGCTGCTGCAGAGGGCTTCATGAAACCCGTCCACCGCGACCTGCTGCGGGTGGCCGACGAACCCGAGGGCGCCATCGACCTCGTGCTCGCTCCGGTGCCGCTGCCGGAACCGAAGTGGCTTGCTCCGGAGCGCTGATCGCCCACGCGGCCGGACCGGAGATCCGGCCCGGCGAGTAACGTTTGCGATGCGTAGGAGACCGCTTGCTTTGTGGTCCTACGAAGTGACGACCCTTCTCTCGCCGGGGAGGGTCGTTGCGCGTCAGTGACGCGGATCGTTCAGGCAGGCGCAGTGAAGAAGTCGGCTCGGGGTCGGCGGGTCTCGTCGTAGACGGGCTCGCAAACATCGATCCTGTACTTGCTCGTGTCCGCCGTGATGATGCCGAAGTCGTGGAGTTTCGTGCTCATGGCAACGTAGTTCGGGTGTGCGAAGTGCGCCGCGAGCGAGGGCTGATCCTGCCAGAGCTCGTACACCTGGATCCGTCCCTGGACGACGGGGTCGGCGGCAAAGCAATAGGCAAGGCAGCCGGGCTCCTCGCGGCGGGTCGCGTCCTGCAGCGGTATCGACGCCACGACGCATTCGTCGCGTCGGGCGGGGTCCACATCAATCGTTCCTGCGATCACAATCATCGGTCGGTTCTTTCTGTCGCGTGGGAGCGGAGGTGTCCGCGTCTCGGCCGAGCGACCGTACCTGAACCGGTCCGGGATCGGTTCAGGTACGGTCGCTTTCTCGCCGGGCGGCCGAGGCCGAAGCGTCGGACGCGAGTCGGCCAGACTGCGGTCATGGAAGAGACGATGTCAAACCGGGAGCAGGCCCCGGCTGACGGCTGCGATGCCTGTCACCACCTTGACGGTACCGATGGAACACAGGACGGCACCTTCGCAGTGGTGGCATCGATGGTTCGTAGCGAGCGAGGTTTTGGACGGGCGATACGGCGCGCTGGGAACCGCACGGCCGACAAGATCACGACGTTCGCGGGGTCGATGCGCTTCGTGTACATCCACATTGCGTGGTTTGGCGTGTGGATAGCCCTCAATGTGGGATTGGCCGGGCTCGGATGGGAATTCGACCGGTACCCGTTCGGCCTCCTCACGATGGTGGTCAGCCTGGAAGCGATCTTCCTCGCGACGTTCGTGATGATCAGTCAGAACCGCCAGGGTGCGCGCGCCGATCTGCGGGCCGAGATCGATTTTGAGAACAATGTGCGGGCCGAGGTGTGGTCGGTGCACATCGGCCATCGACTCGGTATTGACCCTGAGCACGTCGAAGTGATCGTGCAGAAGGCCCTGGCCGACAGTCGAACCCGTATGAGTGAGTCCGCCTGAGGGCGGATCCCCGCCGCCGACCTCGCTGCGGGGCAGGTCATCCGAAGCGGGCCTGGTCGATTGCTGCGCCTCTCACTTCATGCGGAGGTCACCGTCGGGGAGGGGCGCTTTGCTGGTGAGGCGGATCTTGACATCGACGGCCGTGAGTCCGCTTGGATGCACGATGAGCGGGTTGGCGTCGAGCTCCGCGATTTCGGGAAACGCGGCGGCAAGTTGGCCGACGCGAACGACGGCATCGGCGAGCGCTGCCTGATCGGCCACCGGTGCGGCGCGGAATCCGTCGAGGAGTCGGTAGGACCGCAGTGACTTGATCATAGCGGTGGCGGTGTCTCGGTCGAATGGTGCGAGGTGGATGGCGGTGTCCTGCCAGATCTCGGCGTTCCGGCCGCCGGAGCCGACGAGGACGAGCGGCCCGAACAACGGATCGTTCTTGATGCCGAGGATCATCTCGACGCCTGTTTCGGCCATCGGTTGGACGAAGGCTCCGTGCATGTCGTCTCGAAGCGCATGCTCGATCGCTTGATATGCGCACAGAACGTTGTACTCATCGCGGAGTCCGATCCGCACCGCGCCGAGGTCGCTGCGGTGCACAAGGGACGGGTTCGCGGCCTTGAGGCTGACGGGAAACCCGATGGAGGCGGCAGCATCAAGGGCCTCGTCGGCGTTGGTCACTTCAATGGGTGCTGCGACCGCGATGCCGGCAAGAGCCAGGAGCTCGAAGGCGACCGTCGGCGGTAGCCATCCACTGTCGTCCGGGTTGGAGCGGTCGTTGCTGAGGGCCTGGTCGATGAGTCGGCGGATGTGGGTGAGGGTGTCGTCGCCGATGGGTCGGTCGATCGTGTCCGGCCGGGCGAGCCACTCGGCTCTTGCCGCCATTCGGCCGACGATGAGTGCAGCTTCTCTCGGTGTTGCGGCCCGCACGGCCGCACCGGAACACGCGGCGAGCACCGCTTCGGGCGGCGGCGATGCGAACATCGACACGACTGGTTTGGTCGCCGTGCGGTTCGTCTGCTCGAGCATGTCGAGTGTTCGGCGTTCCTCGTCGCCGTGAATGGTGACGTACACGGCGACGATCGCGTCCACGCCAGGATCGTCGAGGACGGATGCCAGTGCCTCCCGCAGTTGCTCGGATGTGGCACTTGCGGTGAGGTCGACGGGGTTCTTGAGCGACGCGTTCGGTGGGGC